>CAZPEQ010000118.1:0-7334 GCA_964585605.1 uncultured Weeksellaceae bacterium
AGGGTTGGTGATAAACGAAGTAAGTAGAAATAGCCCCCTACGGGCTACAACCGTAGCAAAGGGCTGCCTATCCAAGGCGGCCCTTTTTTGTGCGTTAGCACCAGGGGAATCGAGATTCATCCCGACATTAGGATGGAATACCCCTACAGGTTGCGATCGTGGTGAGGGCTGCTCATAGGCGGCCCTTTTTGTAGGAAAGCGCAAAAGGGATCCGGGTCTGTACCGGCCGAAGGAGGGCTCTCTGTTATTTGTACTCAGGCGCAAATAACAGAATTGAGGTTCACCCTTTATGAAAGCAAAGGGTTTGGGACCGATGTCTGTAACAAAAGGCTGGCTGCTTGTAGCTGTCTCGTTTATTGAGAACCTTCAACGTATTTCTGTCGGCACACATAAGTACAAATGAATCGAAGTTTGACTTTGAAGCATTGAACGGAAATTGGAAGTGGTGTGACATCCAATTTCTTAGATCAATGTTCAGAGAACGACGACTTTACTACGATTTTTCAGTAAAAATTTGCAAGTAAACCTTTGAACATACCTTTAGTCGATGTGTAAAAACAATGTTGAATGGGGAGAGTAAGGCACACCCAACCATTCGAATGACCGCATTTTGGATTTGGTTTCGTTCGTTCGAAACAAAAGGGAAGGGGCGTTTAGAGGTAATATGTAGCGGTGGGTAAACTTAAAGCAATTACATTTGAAAATGTTGCTGGTTAATGTCATTAGTTAAGCCGAACAGGATGTAGTGTCTTTCGATTCGGTGCCAAACAAGATGAAGAAGTACCTGATGAACATCGCTTATTGTAGATTGTTTGGATTACGCTTCCATCCTTTAAGTGTATTCGATAAATCCTCAAATAGGAGTTTCTAGGATGAATGAATCATTGCTAAGTGAATCAGGCATTTTGATTACGTTGGTGTTGATAACAGTTCCGCTCATTGTAGCTTCAATATTGGTGATCATTAGGACAAAAAGCTTTCTAAAAAGAAGAGAGCGTGTTCAGGATCTAAAGGACGTCAATGCAAAATTGCAGGAACTAGACGAACAGGGTGTGGCCGCGCTTGAAAAAAGAGAAAAGCAGCTTGATTATAGACTGACGGATACGGAATTATCTGGCGACTTTGAACCGAATGATCAGCGAGGTCTTCTTGATAATGTTGGAGAAGCTGATGAATTGAAACTACTGGTAGCCAAGAAAAAAGGAAAACCGCGTTCTTCCATTGATGCAAAGTCAACAAAACTTATTCTTTGGTTTCTGACAACGGCTACCTTTTGGTTGATTTTAGGTACAACGATAGGGGAGTATCTTGGAATCAAATTTGTTGCACCGGATATCGACCATAAACCTTGGTTGAGTTTTGGCCGTTTGCGTCCTGTTCATACCAATATGGTCTTTTGGGGATGGGCTTCTCTGGCCATGTTGGGTCTTGGATATTACGTGGTTCCTCGGGTCAGTAATAACGCGGTCAGATCCGTGAGAAAAGGTTACATTTCTTTGGTACTGGTTAACGCTACTGTTCTGTTGGGAACCATCTTGCTTATGGCAGGAGTCAACAATGGTGGTGGTGAATACCGAGAGTATATCTGGCCAGTCATGTTGTTGTTCGGTATTGGAGTATTCGTTAGTCTGATTAATTTCATTGGTACGGTTAAGAGACGAAAGTCCAAAGAGATTTATGTGTCCAACTGGTACATCGTTTCTGCACTTATGTACTTATTGGTCATTACTGTCGTGGCTTATTGGCCAACGTGGCAGAACGGTTTAGGAGAGACTATCATTCAAGGGTACTACATGCACCAAGGTGTAGGAATGTGGTTCATGCTCTTTTGTTTAGGGCTTATGTATTACTTTCTTCCGCAACAGTTGAATAGACCTATTTATTCTTATGGGCTGGGAATTCTGGCGTTTTGGACACAGATACTTTTTTATACTTTGATTGGTACCCATCATTTTATCTTCAGCTCAATTCCTTGGTGGATGCAAACAGTGGCCATTGTAGGTAGTGTTGGAATGGTGATCCCGGTTGTAGCAGGAACCACGAATTTTCTGCTAACATTCAGGGGGGCGTGGAATAAGGTCGCAAATAGCTATACCCTCCCGTTCTATTTAGTAAGTATTATTTTCTACTTCTGTGGCTCACTTCAAGGTACCGCGGAGGCATTTCGTTTCACCAATTTAATCTGGCATTTTACCGACTTCACCGTGGCACATTCTCATTTAACCATGTATGGTATTATATGTTTTATGCTGTGGGCGTTCATCTATACCCTAGTGCCTCGACTTACTGGGAAGGAACCTGTGCAAGGGTTGGTAGGAGCACACTTCTGGCTGGCTTTCATCGGATTGTTGTTTTATACGATACCGTTAATGATAGGTGCTACAGGTAGAGGGTTGTTGTGGCTTGATGAGGTCCCTTTTATCGATTCGGTGAAACACATGGCACCTTTTTGGTTGTGGAGGGCAATAGGTGGGTCGATCATGTGGATATCTCATTTCATTTTTGCATTTAATTTATACTGGATGTGTAGGAAAGGCCAAGAGGAGATAGAAGTACCTCGTTCCCCTTCTGAGCTTTTAAAAGCGCGAGAGGAATTGCTGCGGAGTCAGAACCTGAAACCTCAAACTCCATGAACCTGTTTACTGATCATACGAAACTGTTCGGGGCAGCATTCGCCTTATTCACTTTCTTAACGTTCCTTATAGCAATTGATCCAGCCTTATGGAACCAAGAGAATAATGCCCCTTTACCTAATGCAGTGCCTTTGAGTGAAGATGAACGAAAAGGGAAGGATATATATATATCCAATGGTTGTGTAGCATGTCATACCCAACAAGTCCGAAATGTGGAAATGGATGAGGTGTGGGGTACGCGGCCTAGCATTGCCGCTGATTATGCAGGTAACGAACGTACCGATTTTTGGAGGAATACCGCTACTTTGATGGGCACTGAGCGGACGGGACCTGACTTAGCGAACACTGGTTCTCGACAATCAAGCGTGGCGTGGAACCTGCTTCATCTTTATCAACCACGTGCAGTTGTATCAGAGTCGGTAATGCCTGCATATCCGTGGTTGTTCAACGAGAAGGATTCGGTCTCCGAAGGAGAGATCGAAGTGGTTGTCCCCGCCAGTTATCGCAGTGGTATCTCGGGGTCTATTGTTGCTACTGAAGAAGCCATGCAACTGGTTTCGTATCTGCTTAGTTTGAAACAAACGCCACTACCTGATAGCAGGCCAGCTCCAGAATTCCTATATCAGAGAGAGAAGGATCAGCAGTCGACCGCTTTGGCTTCTGGATCAGACGGCAAGGCCCTTTACACAAAATATTGCGCCAATTGCCATCAAGAAAACGGCGAAGGTTTGCCAGGCGCTTTTCCGCCATTAAAAGGGAGTCAAATTGTGCTGGGCGATGATCTGGAATTGTTTGCTACCATCATCCTAAAAGGGTATGACGCGAGACCTGAGTACGCTGTGATGACAGCCGTTGGGATTGATAATGAACTAACACTAGAGGAACTGGTAGCTATTATGGATCATGAACGGACCAGCTGGGGTAATGACGCTGAGCGTGTTGATGCTGAGGAAGTGAAAAAAATCATGGATTTCATTAAATTAACGAGCGAATGAAAACTTTATACCGATGGCTCCTAATGTTCCAAGTCCTGCTATGCAGTTCAATTTGCGCAATGGCCTGCGATGCTTGCAAGCTTCAGCAACCTGATATTACTAGAGAGCTTACTCACGGTGCTGGACCAGAAGGGAATGAGGATTGGGTCATAGTTGGTATGGTGTCGATCTTGGTTCTGTTGACCTTGTTCTACTCGGTTAAATTCCTTGTAAAACCAGAGGAGAAAGATACAGGTCATATTAAGTACAGTGTATTGTCGGACGGTTGACATGAAAGATAATTGCCGTATTCTCATTTTCGTTGACGATGATGAACAGCCGATCGCAGACTTGTTGACTCCAGTGCAGTTTGAACTGGATACTTCAAAATTAGCGGATGGACCTCACGTGCTTAAACTGGTAAGTAAGTCTCCGAATGGTAAAGAAGGAATGGAACTCTTGAACTTTGAAGTGCGCAATGGTCCTGCTATTGATGTTGAGGGGATTGTGGATAATGCTATCATCGATGGTATTGTGCCGATCATGATAAATAGCTATGATAAAGGGGATTCCAGGAAATTCAATATTACAGGTAGTGAAACACCAAGTAGTATTCCAACATGGATATGGATCTTGCTTATTTCGTTTTTCGCTTGGGCGGCTTTTTACACGATTCGTTTCTACTACCCTTAGATCCATCCAAAAATAGGAGGAACGTATAGTGGGCAAGGAGGGAACATGCACAAAAGTTACTCAGGAGTTTTGAAACACTCATTTCTCTGTTGTAGTTCTATGTGATTCCTTGGAGGAAGAGTAAGCGACTGTCTGGAAATAAGCTCATTGTAACTGCACCTTTATTGCATAGTACGGATCACACGGGTTTAAGCCTTGATGATAGCTTCCAAGAAGGGTGTGATCCTACGCTAAATGAACATCAGGGCCACGATACCCTGGATGCTGCTGTCGAGGAGTATGATAAATGAGTTGTTCCTGATAAAAGGTCTTTTGAAGAGCCTATCTAGGCACCTTGTTGAGTTTGTAGAGCATCGATTTCCTCAAGTTCCTGTGATCAGCGTGAACTCACTTGTGTATACGCAACTAAGTTGTTCGACACATTGTCAATGTTCGTTAAATCGTTGACAGTCAAATACGGCATAAGAACCTTAAGCCGTTACCACACGTATCTTTACAGTCAACAGGGTAGAAGATGGGCGTCTTTACTGCCTGACTGAAACCGTAGTGCACCTTGTATGATGACAATTAAGAATACTTCTCTTTTGGGAAAACTGGCCTTACTGATGATCGTTGCATCGACGATGGTAGGATGTGTTGGTAAGCGAAATATCAACTACTTACAGAATAAGGCCTTGACGGAAGGTACCTCCACGTTATTCGAGAATCGGAAGTTCGAATACCGCCTGCAAACGAACGATGTATTGAGTATTCGAGTACTGGGCCTAGACAAGGAAACACATGGGTTTTTTCACCTAGATGGTCAAGATGGATTTGGATTAAGCAGTGAAGTGAGTCTTTATGTGAACGGCTACTCTGTGAGTGCTGATGGTAATGTGCAAATGCCTACAGTCGGCAACATCGAGGTGAAAGGGCTTACTGTCGGTGAAGCGCAGAAACGCATCCAGGAAAAGATCAACAATTTTTTTACCAATGCTACGGTGATATTGAAGTTGGTGTCCTTCAAGGTTAGTGTGATCGGTGCGGTTGAGCGCGCGGGGTCTTATTTTGTCTACAATAACCAGATTAATGTACTGGAAGCCATGGCTTTGGCTGGTGGCGCTACTGAATTTGCGGATAAGTCAAAGATCACCCTGCTCAGACAATCTGATCGGGGAACACAGGCTTTACTGTTGGACTTATCCAATACCGAAATGTTGAGTTCTGAATATTTCTACTTACTGCCGAATGATGTCGTTTATGTGCCAGCCCTGAAGGCTCGTGTAGGCAGGCTGAATTTGGAGGTGCTCGGCTTTTTGTTTGCCGGTATTAGTGCCGGCGCATTGATTGTGACCGTTATACAAAATACACCCTAAGGATGAGTGCTCAAGCAAATTCGGATACGATCGATCTGAAAGTCATCTTCAACAAAGTCAGATCCAATTGGTATTGGTTCGCCATATGTGCGGCCATATTCGGTGCTGGGGCAGTGGCATATATCAAGACCACACCGAAGACCTACTTGGTAAGTGCTACCATGCTGCTGAACGAGCAGGGTAGAGCGTCTTTTGGGTCTCAAAACGACGAGTTTTTGAAAGGCCAGTCGTTTTTGAAGGGAAGTACGGCGATTGAGGATATGACCACTATCCTTACCTCAACAAAGAATGTGCAGAATACGTTGCGTGCATTGGATTTTACGATCAGCTACCACGAGACCAAGAATTTCTTGACCAAGGAGAAGTTCGATTACCCCGCCTTTCGTGTGAATTTGGATTCGGCGGCATTGCAGGTCACCAGCATTCCCGTTTACATCCAGATAGATACGGTTGCTGATTCATACAGCGTGAAGGCGGAAGGAAAAAATGTGTCTTTGTACAACTACAGAGAGCAGCTTATGACCGATGAATTTATTGCGGATTGGTCTGTGGAGGTAAACGATAAAAAGATGGGAGAGGCGTTCACGTCAGAATACCTCAGTTTCAATATTGAATTTCCGGAGGATCGTATCTATGACGGAGAAACGGAGTATCATTTTATCATCCACAGTATTGAAGATCAAGCGCGGTATTTCAAGAGCAAGCTTGGTATCGAACCGCTATCCGACGAAAGTAATATCGTTGTTTTAAGCACTGCAGGTGGTGTGGTCAGTAAGGAGAAGAAGTTCTTAGATAAATTGATGGATACCTACATCGCTACGGAGAAACAGAAGCGTAAGGAAAAAGGACTGAAGACGATTGGTTACATCGATGAACTGATCGGTGAAGCGAAGGATTCTCTTGCTGCAGATGAGTCAGAGGTGTTAAATGCAGTTAGCGCTGGTGGAAGTTTTGACCCTGAAGGAACGTCCGCTTTTGCGCAAGCTGACATATCGAGACTAAAGGACCAACAGGCTCAGGAAAATGCAAAACTTCGTTATTTGAAGTCGATTCAGGCAGCGCTTAATAGTTCGGATGATTTCGTGAGTATAGCTGCACCTCGATCATCGGGTATCGACGATCCTGGGTTGAACAGCCAAGTTCAAGAATTGACCAGACTCAATTCAGAAATCGCCTCAAGAGATGGAGGAGCACTATTGAATAACCCTCAGGTTATTTCTATGAAGCGTAAACTCCGCAGCCTTAGAGGTTCGTTGAAGCAAACAGCCAGCGGTTTAGTCAGGAACACGGAGTTCGTGATTCAAGACTTGAAGAAGCGTATAGGTGAAAATCAGTACAAGCTAAATGTGCTGCCAAGTAGCTATGGTGATCTTACGCTCGCGCAGCGGGAAGCCGATCTTAGTGAAGAACTTTACACTTACCTGAAGGAAAAACGAGCAGATGCGGGTATTGCAATTGCCTCTGACCAGATTGACAAAGTGGTTGTCGATAATGCGGCTCTGGTGGGAAACAAAGCTATTTCGCCCAACAAAAAAATGGTCTTAGGTGGCGCTCTCCTCTTAGGCATGATACTACCCTTAGGCTTTATTCTGGTCAAAGACTTGTTGGATGATACCATCGCCGATATAGATGAATTGAAACGGGTCTCTAACGTTCCTGTCTTAGCATCCATTCCAAGC
>CAZPEQ010000119.1:0-7312 GCA_964585605.1 uncultured Weeksellaceae bacterium
GCATCGATTTGAAGGTGAGTACGTCTATCGTGTTCACGATCGCATTCGGGATCGCAGTAGATGACAGTATTCACTTACTGGGCAAACTACGTTTAGAATTAGCGAAGGGGCGCAGCATTCCCATGGCCATGCGTCGTTCGTTCAGAAGTGCCGGAAAGGCGATCACCGTGACCAGTTTGATGTTGATCTCTGGCTTTATAGGGTTGATCTTTTCTGACTTTGGGTCAATCTATTACATGGGGTTATTGGTGAGCATAACCTTGTTCTTAGCGATCATTACAGACATGCTCTTATTGCCCGTATTGGTGCTTTGGCTTTTGCCGAATAGAAAGTGATAACGTATCTTTCTTGCAAAGACCAAGATCATGAGTGAAGAGCTATTCCTGAAATTATGGCCCGTTCTGTTCATTGTCGCGCTTATTGGCGTCGCAGCATTTTTGCGTGCAAAAAGTGCGAAAAAGAGCAAAAAGAAGAAGCGGGCCTAAGCCCGCTTCCAATTCTCCCGACAGGTCTTACCTGCTTTATTTCAAGGATTCGTAGTAACCTTCGAACTCCTTGTCTCCGCGGTACGCCTCTCTTCCTTTTTCCAGATATTCTAACGCGCTTGCTTTTGCTCCTTCAGACTCTAAATCTTCTGCGTAGCGGATTAGTGCTGATTTCAACAATTTCTTTTGATCCTCATAGAGGTTATCGATATCAGGCTCAGCTGCAAGCACTTCTTCAAATTTGACTCTAGACTCTTCTGCCTCACGCACTTGATTGTACTTCTTTTGGGCGAGTGAATACAACAACCAAGCTCCCGGGTTTTCTGGGTTATAGCTGACCATGTAATCATAATACCGTTTGGCCTTACTCCACGATTCTTCATCCATGTAGTTCTCCGCCACTTCCGCGCAATCCGTGTTCAGTTCAGACCAATAGTCCTCATAGTTGTTGAAGTACTCTAGATTCTTGTCCTTTTTTCTGAACTTTTCCGCAAATTTCAACGCATCACGAAAGGCTTTGGGGTAGTCCTCATCGAACTTCTCCAATTTGCTCATCTCGTAATAACTCATGGAAATGTATAGGTAAGGCAAAGGGTCTTTCTTACAGTCGTCCTTCTCGCTATAGTTCACCGCTTTGAAAAGGCATTGCTTGTACTTCTCATCCACAAAAAGGACAAGTAGATCTTCATAAACATGCTTCTGCGCGGTGGTCACCAGTCCATATGAGAGTGCACAAATAAGCAGTAGGGCTTTACGCATGGGTAATGTTGTTTTGGTGCAATTAGGGCAAATACGATGCCGAAAGTTAAGATTCAGTAACGTAACGTGCTTAATATGATCATATTTGTGCCCTTATGCTCCGCATAGATATACTAAGTGTAGCGCCTAGCTTAATGGGTAGTTTCTTCGAGCACAGTATCGTAAAACGCGCTCAGGATAAGGAATTGGTGCATATTGAGCTACATGATATACGCGACTATACCCTGGATAAGCACGGCGCAGTTGACGATTACCCTTTTGGCGGCGGAGCAGGCATGGTTTTGTCGATTGAACCGATTCACCGGTGTATTGATCACCTGAAAAGCCTGCGGAGCTACGATGAAGTGGTCTATTTGACCCCAGATGGCGAACAATTGAGCCAGCAAGTGGCAAATACTTTGAGCACCAATAAATCCCTGATTTTGCTTTGCGGTCATTACAAGGGTGTTGATGAACGCATACGACAGCATTTTGTGACCAAAGAGATCTCCATTGGTGATTATGTGCTCAGCGGAGGAGAATTACCTGCTGCGGTGCTCACAGATGCACTAGTACGGCTTGTTCCGGGCGTTCTAGGAAATGAAACCAGTGCGCTAACTGACTCATTCCAAGACGGTTTATTGGCCCCACCTGTGTATACCAGACCTGCTCGATATGGAACTTGGGAGGTGCCAGACGTATTATTAAGCGGACACCAAGCCAAAATCGATTCATGGAGGCATGAAAAGGCCGTGGAGCGCACCCGAACCCGGCGACCAGACCTTTTGGATGAAGACTAGAGTCTATTTGTTTCCTGAATAATCAGGAAATACCTAAATTCGCAGCCCGTTTCACGGAACAACATCTGACAAACATGGATATCGTTAAGCAAATCGCCACGGAGATCGCTCCACTGAAGGAAATGCCTTCATTCAAGGCGGGAGACACCGTAACCGTTCATTACCGCATCACAGAGGGTAACAAGGAACGAATCCAGCAATATCAGGGTGTTGTACTTCAGCGCAAGGGTACCGCGAATACAGAGACCTTCACTGTTCGTAAAATGAGCGGTAACATTGGTGTTGAGCGTATCTTCCCTATCGCCTCTCCTTTCATTGACAAAATCGAAGTGAACAAGCACGGTCGTGTGCGCAGAGCACGTATTTTCTACCTACGTGGGTTGAAAGGAAAGAGTGCCCGTATCCGCGAGAAGCGCCAGTTAACGGCTAAAAAGAAGTAAGTCCTTCTAGAACGCATTTGAAAAGCCCCGACATTCGTTGGGGCTTTTTAGTTGATAGCACATGCAAGAACAGATCATTTCCCGATTTCGAAAAGTGGCTATAGTAGAAGGGATAAGCTACTTACTACTTCTGGGGCTTACAGCCCCGTTGAAGCATCTTGCAGGTATTGGTTGGCCCAATATGGTGATGGGCTCTATCCATGGGTTCCTTTTTGTAGTTTACCTCATACGCGCCCTACCGCTGTATACGAAGTTGAATTGGTCAATCTTTCGCATGGCAGTGGTGGTATTGGCATCCTTCATCCCCTTTGCCACGTTTTGGCTGGAGAAGAAAGTGCTTGTATGGCAAAATGCATGACCGCAATGCAGTAATCGCTGATCAAGGTCACCCTATTTCAGGTTTGAATGCGTGTTATTATTTGAAAATACCCGTCTGCACGTCTTCCATGCCAACAGCATAAGCGCGGTACATGGCAGAACAGTTGAATTCGAGGGCGATGTTGCCAGCCCGATCCACTGCTATCAAACCGCCATCACCTTGCAACTTTGGAAGTTGCTCCTGGATGACATGTGCAGCAGCTTCAGCTAAGGTCCAACCCTTATGTATCATGAGCGCATGTACCTCATGAGCAGCCACTGCTTTGATAAAAGCTTCTCCATGACCCGTACAACTCACAGCGCAAGACGCATTGTTCGCATAATTACCCGCGCCGATTATTGGACTATCTCCGATTCTGTTGTAACGCTTATTGGTCATACCTCCTGTACTCGTGGCAGCAGCTAAATCACCATTTTTATCAAGAGCAACCGCTCCAACCGTGCCGTACTTCTTATCTGAAGCACTGTGATCTAGTTGATAATTGTCTGTGCCCTGGTTACGCTTCCATTGGTCGTACCGAAAATCGTCATGGAAGTACTTGTCTTCTTCTAACTCGACCTTCTGCTTGTGCGCAAATTCAAATGCTCCCCACCCGCTTAGCATGACATGCGCGCTATTCTCCATGACTCTTCGAGCTAGTGAGATCGGGTTCTTCACATTCTGCACTCCGGCAATGGCACCCGCATTCAAGCTTGTTCCATCCATAATAGAGGCATCCATTTCATGTTGCCCGTCAGCGTTAAAGACAGCGCCTTTACCTGCATTGAAAAAGGGACAATCCTCTAATTGTTTGACAGCCGCCTCTACCGCTTCTATCGCAGACCCTCCTGAAACCAAAACACCACGCCCGATAGTAGCAGCGGCGTGTAGGGCTTCTCTATAAGTGGTTTCCAGCGGCCCCTCTAAAACATCAGGTAATACTGTTCCAGCACCACCGTGTATTACGATCGCGAAAGGTTTAGACATACGGAGCTTAGCCTTCAATGATCACGCCGTGCGCTTCAAAACGCAAAGCTTCCTCTGATTCTGTGATCGCATCGATCTCCTCTTGCGATTTACCTGCGTCCTGCGCATAATGCTGAAGGGTTGCCACATCGGTAACACTGCGCAAGACTTTCCCTTCTAGGTAGGCAACCTTTCCATGAAGCCCCTCTTTAGGCACGAAGAAACCATAGTCCTTGAACGTGACTTTCATCAGTTCCCCGTCTGCCAATTTCACGTCCATCCAGCATCCCTTTTTCTGACAACTGGTCAATACTTCAGCCTTGAGCTTACAGGTCAATTCGTCTTTTTCTCCCATTAAGGCGAGCATCTGCTCACTGTCCAGGGCATTGTCCCGAGATATCTCCTTACCATAATGTCCAGGCTTGTTCTGCGAATGCTCATGGCCGCTGTGATCCCCATGATCATGGCCATCATGGTCACCATGATCGTGATCATGCCCGCCGTGGTCGTGCTCATGCCCGCCATGTTCATGATCTCCATGGTCATGGTCATCATGCCCGTGATCGTGTTCTTTCGCGGGCGCATCCTTAGCATGATCCGTAGCGGAACCGCTCTGGCAGGCGATGTAGAAAGGCAAAACGAGTAAAATCAGGTACTTTTTCATTTGTCTCTTGCGATGTAGGTGTAGCGGGCTAAATATACTCCGAGAAACAAGTACCAGAAAATGGATGGGGCGTTGAATACTCTTCATAACCTACTTGTGTATTCTATTTCAACGGAAGTCCGCTACACGCCTATTGATAACATGTGCGCCAGCGAACAGCGGTAACGGAGAGCCTGCTGTCGCAAGATGTGGATCATGCTGATCACTTATTTTAGCCTCATGTCGAATCGGCCGCTGATCGGACGCCAAGAATCCGTGGAGTTCCTTGAATTGAATCTAGGTAGATTAGAAGCCAAAGTGGATACTGGCGCGTATCGCAGTTCCATTCATTGTAGGAAGGCGCAACGCATTAAACGAGCTGACCAGGAGCTGTTATCTGTTCAATTTCAGATAGGCCGTAAGCGGCCGCATGGAGAATTCAAACATTTCACGGAAACGATCGTGCGCAGCAGCAATGGAATCGCTGAAAAACGTTTTGTTATCCATACCCGGATCCGTTTGGGAAAGAAGCGTTATAAAGTCAGTTTTACGCTGACAGACCGCTCTGAAATGAAAAGTCCGGTCTTACTGGGTAGAAAATTTTTGTCAAAGAAGTATCTGGTTGATGTAAGTCGATCTCACTTACTGGGCAATTGAGATTCGATGTAGTAGATCAACTCCGCGGCGATATCCGTTCCGGTAGCTCCTTCTATACCTTCTAGTCCCGGCGATGAGTTCACTTCAATAACAAGCGGCCCTCGTTTACTGGGAAGCATGTCTACCCCAGCTACCGCAAGACCTAGGGCATTAGCTGCTTCGATCGCCGTTTCTTCTTCTTGTTCCGATAGTTGAATAAGCTCCGATACGCCGCCACGATGCAAGTTGCTCCGAAATTCTCCTTCTGCGGCTATCCGGCGCATGGCACCTACGACGCGGCCATTCACAACGATTGCACGAATATCGACCCCCGAAGCATCTGAAATATATTCTTGCACGATCACACGTGCCTTTAAGGAGTTGAACGATTCAATAACAGCCGTGGCCGCTTTTCTGGATTCAGCCAGTACCACACCCAGACCTTGCGTGCCTTCTAACAGTTTGATGATGCAGGGTGCTCCTCCAACGGCTTTAACAACGCTGTCTACATCGCGCGAGTAGTTGGTAAAGATGGTCTTAGGCATGCCAACACGCGCACCTGTGAGTATTTGTAAGGAGTGTAACTTATCTCTTGACCGCACCAGTCCTTGACTACTTGTCGTGGTCAACACCCCCATCATTTCGAATTGCCTCACAACCGCCGCACCGTAAAACGTAACAGAAGCACCAATCCGTGGTATAATGGCGTCGATGTTACTCAAGGGTTCCCCGTTATAAAATACTTGCGGATTCTTTCTTTCCATGACAATGTCGCATTTCACGTGATCAACCACACGCACATCATGCCCTCTATCTTCAGCAGCCTCGCGCAATCGAGAAGTGGAATACAGGCCGGGGTTTCGAGAAAGGATAATGATATTCATCTCCGAAGGGCGTGCAAATTAATCCGTTCTACATTCGCTTTGTAGTGCAGCGGAACATTTAATGTTCTCTTATCTTTCGCCAGCACTATGATCGATCGCGTTGCAAGGTGGAGTCACTCCAATCCTATCGGGTTTTTGACGATGGTGGCCTTCATCCCGCGCTTGCTGGCAAGCATTTTCGCGCCGGGTTATTTCGCGCACGATGATCACTTCTTGATCATCGAAGCTGCTCAAAGTTGGGTAGATGGTCATGATTATAACAACTGGCTTCCGTGGAACCAAGGGGACAATCCGCAAGCTACTGGTCACAGTTTTTTTTACGTAGGCATACACTTCCTTCTTTTCTCGCTATTCGATACACTGGGTTTGAGTGAACCCAAGACGAACATGTTCATCATTCGACTGGTTCATGCGCTTTGGAGTTTGATCGTTGTAAGAATGGGTTACCGCATTGCAAAACACTTGAGTGATGAGCGCATAGCCTTGCACGTAGGGCTCTTGTTAGCGCTGTTCTATTTCATGCCTTTCCTTTCGGTAAGGACGCTTACTGAAATAGCATGTGTGCCCTTGCTCATGTTAGCAGCCGAACGCTTATTGCGTACTCCGCATGCTATAAAACATGCGCTTGTTTCCGGTATCTATCTTGGGTTAGCGGCGAACATTCGCTTTCAAACTCTTGCTTTTTCAGCAGGTTTAGGATTAGTGTTCCTATTCACTAGACCCTTGCAGCAGAGTTTAATATTAGCTGTCGGCATATTCTTTCCGGTAATCTTGATTCAAGGAGGCTTAGACCTTTACATATGGGAAACGCCTTTCGTTGAGTTGGGTGAATACGTTCGGTATAACGTGGAGCATAGCGAATCCTACATCTCTCACCCTTGGTATCAATACCTGATTGTGATATGTGGTGTATTGATACCTCCATTCAGCCTGTTCATTATTCATGGCCTTGTTAAGATCCGTAAACAAGCGTTGCCCTTGCTAGGTGGTTTGCTCTTGTTTCTGATCATTCATTCTTTGATCAGTAATAAACAGGAACGTTTCATCCTGCCCATCATACCCTTGTTTCTGACCCTTGGAGCAACGGGAAGTTTACTTTGGTTGAAGGGCGCATCGGGTCGAATGAAAAAGATCTGGAAAGGGGTCTCCTATTTCACAGGGACATTGAATACGATCGTATTGATCTTGCTCTGCTTTTCGTACAGTAAGAAAAGTCGCATTGAGATCATGTCAGACCTTCGATCTGAAACCAATGAAGTGACGCATTTGTTAATCGAGAACAGTGTTGATAAGGGTTATGTCCTGCTGCCTCAGTACTACGCTGACTCTTGGCGTTTTTTCCAATGGCCGGTAAATCAAATT
>CAZPEQ010000120.1:0-7269 GCA_964585605.1 uncultured Weeksellaceae bacterium
GGTTCACCCATGCCTGAGGGGAGTTATTTATTCGCATTCAAGTACCGTCCTGGTGGTGCAAAAGCCTTGGGAGATAAAATCAAAATCTCAAATAGTGGCCCGCTCAGTGGATACGCTGATGTTGGTTCGGTACTACCAGCCCATAGTGGAAGTACGGTACATTTTGTATTGAAAGGTAGCAGTACCGCTACTGCGGCGGCGGCCTTTTTAGGCTACTTCACGCTTAACAACGCACAGGTCGGTTTCAAGAATAATGGGGGGGTCTTTTACGCAGCTACTGATGCTACAGCTTTGCCTAATGTAACAGCGAACTTCCAAGTACTCATGCAAGGCCTTTCTTCCACTATTAAACAGTGGTAAGTATGTGTTACCGCTTAACCATACTGTCCTGCTTGGCCTGCTGGTATATGAGTATGAGTGCGCAGGATGCAATCCTGAACGCAGGAGATCTCCAGATACACCCAAGCGCACATATTTCCTTTCATGGTGATGTGATCAATCAAGGCAGCTGGGATGGAACGGGAACCATGCACCTGAACGGTTCTGCGCAGCAACTAATCGCTGGTAATACCCCAATACGCACCGCGGATCTGAACCTCAACAACGGCGCTGGTGTTACGCTAGAAACTATACTGAATGTGAATGGAAACATGAATTTCGTAGCTGGGATCCTATCTTCCAACAGGGCATTCAGCACGGATGAATTCATTCGCTTCAACAGTGGGGCCACAGCCTCAGGCTTTAATGACAACAGTCACATAGACGGGTTCTGCAGAAAAGTCGGTAACACGCCATTCCTTTTTCCGGTAGGCGCCAGTGGACAAATTCAACCAATCGCGATATCCGGAACTAGCAGCATTAGCCAAGAATTTGAGGTCACCTATTTGCAGGTAGATCCAGTAACCGTATCTAACACTGCATCCAGAGACGCCAGTATTCAACACATCAGCGATTGCGAGTACTGGATATTGAATCCGATGAACGGGAACCCAGCGATTAACGTGACCTTAGCTCACGACTTCAATTCTTGCGGTGTTGGCAATCAAGCCAGTTTAGTTGTAGGGCACTGGGATGGAACCAGCTGGAGAAACCGAGGTAATATGGCAACTACAGGTAACATAGGCGCAGGAACCGTTACCAGTAATTCATTCATGGCGGAAGGTGTTCTTTCCTTGGGCAGCACTGACGGTTTGAATGTTCTACCCATTCAGCTACTCTATTTCACTGCGGACGTGATAGACGAGGAAGTGTGGCTGTTCTGGCGAACTGAATCAGAGCTCAACAACGCATATTTTGAAGTGGAACGCAGTTTAGATACGGAACACTGGCAGGTTGTAGGTTCATTGCCCGGTGCAGGAAACTCAAGTGTCGGCATCGACTACAGTTTACCAGATGTTGAACCATTCGCAGGTATGTCCTTTTATCGCCTGAAGCAGGTGGACTACGATGGCCGCTTTTCTTATTCTCAGATTGAAACCTTGTTTTTCGCCCCGGTATTGAGCAGTTCTGTTTACCCTAATCCGAGTCACGGGACGCTGAATATTCAACTCAACGCACAAGCAACTGTTCCAAACATCAAACTTTATAATGCCATTGGTCAAGTAATATCTGCACCTGTCGAATCACTAGATGGAGCGTTGTACCAGCTGAATACAAACAACCTTAGCGCAGGTGTGTACATTATTCACGTGACAACCCCCAACGGGGTTGAGTCGCACGAATTCATCATTGAGTAAAACAAAAAGACGGCCAGCAGATGCCAGCCGTCCAAGTAACCACGTTCGCGCTTAATCAACTGTGGCTACCCGCTTGTTACTTATTCCGAATGCGGTGATCAGGTAATTGACCACAAACGCAAGAATCCCGATTCCCAGTAAGGTCCATACCCACGTAATCGGTTCATTTCCGGGGCCGCTCCCTCCCCCATTGGGAACTACAGATACTGGCGCGCTTAATTTGCGATGGGTATCAGGATGCATTCTCCCTTCCACCTGCTGCACGTAATCTCTGTATTCTTGTTTGTTCCATCCGGTAAGTGCTGCCAACTCGTCCAGCTCCATATTCCTTCTACGGTGCAGATCTAGCAGGTAATCCTGACCGTTCATGCAACTCAGATCTCCTTGTGCCGCATTGGTGAGTACGTATCGCGCTTGGTAATGTGTCTTATTGGGTGTCACTTGGAATTGGAGGTCTTGAGGGAACTCCTTTCGCGCATAACGCACGTGCATACGTGTGAAGAACACCTGCTCACGTTGGCCCCAATCCACTCCAGCATCTACGAACTCTTGGTTCATTGGCGGTGGACCAACGCAGGGGTCGCACTTCATTCCTCCCCAAGTGGGTGTTACGTTCCACGCGTATTCTAAGTGTATTGCGTTCTTTCCTTCACGCTCATAATTGCGGTCGTACGCACTTTTATAAAATTCTCCGAACCGCTCGCGAACGAAAGTCGGCACTTTGCGATCCGTTGGCATTTGCACAGTTCTGTAATTAACGCTTTCCACTCGACCGGTTTTGGTAAAAGCGTAAACCACCATGTCTTGCGTTCCTTTACTATTGGCCATACCCAAGCGGATCGGTAACATGAACTTCTCACTTTCAAATCGGATCTGTAGCGGACGCAACATTTTGTTTCCTGTCAATTTCTGTTTCTCCAGATCGACTTTGACCACAAAAAATTTCATATTGCTCTTGATATAAGGCGGTAAAACCTCTTGGGCTTGAGCTGGTACTTTATAACCATTCTGATCCAGCCATGTTTTCAAACCTGCGCTTTCTGTAGCACTGAGTAAGAGCACCTCATATTCTTCCACAGAATACCGTGCTTCCACTGTTACACCCAAGTTTTTCATTTTCGACATAGCTGGTGCCGTTGCCTCATCCTCTTCAACCATCATGTCCATCATGGCTATCGATTCTCGCCTCACCTCGTTCCACACCATACAGGGGTTTTGATCGTGGTACTCGACCAAGCGAGGCGAACTGTAGCTATCCAATTTGCGGAATACCGAAGGGTCAACAACGCGGATATCTTCTCGCTTGAGCACGGTGGGTACGGGAACCACCATGGCAAAATCCTTCACATTACCTTGAAAGTCATTGCTCATGGTTATGATGGAGCGTTTTCCGTCCCGTACCAGGATCACTTCAGAGCGATCATTGAAAAGTGTGGCATCTGCTTTGGCTACGTAGAAGCCGCAGAACCCACTTGAGATGAGAAAGGCTGCCATTCCTATGCCAAGCAGCCAAGCTTGTGTAGTTTTCATGTTTTGAGGTTTAATTGTTGTTTTGTTGTGCCGCCATTCGTTGTCCAAGCGAACCGTTCCGCTTTCCAGATCCGGTCGAATAAAGGGGTTAAGCCAGATACAGCGAATAATGCCCAAATAGGTGCCGTATGAACGTAAGCCCAATTGCTTATTCCAAAACTGATGAGTGCGATCAGCGCTGCCCACAGAATCCGCGCTTTCCTTGAATTCGGTGTAGTGACCGGATCGGTGATCATAAAGAAGGCATAGAGTAAGATCGAGCCATTGACCAACTTATGAGCCACTACATCTGCCCCCCATCCTAGATAAAGTACAGAGCGCACATATTCAGCCCCTGCGAATACCAGCAAGAATGTCAAACTGGTATCTATGCGACCTACGTGTAGCAACACCATAAGTGCTGCTGCGACAAAGAAGTAGACGAGGGTAATGTTGGTTCCCCATTGACCGGGCGATATCCAAGCATCTCCAGTTAACACGATCGCCAACACGATACCCAAGTTCCCTGGATTGAAGACATGCTTGCCTTTCCACCGGATCAAAAACTTACTGGCTATGGCAAGGACAGATCCAAGAACCAGAGTCCAAGTAGAACCTGCCTTCAACAGTAAGCACAACCCTAAAGCCGTAATACCGGCTGACTTAAGACCTTGAAGTGAAAGGCGATGGTACTTCAGAAAGAGAAATTGCGTGATCAGGCAAGTCAAGAATATGACCCAATAACCCAATTGTTCGTCAGCCCAACCGAGCTTCATTGATCCAAAGATCAAGAACGCACCCAAGTATAGGATTTGGAAATGGCGTGCATCTGCCCATACCTTGGTGACGTTGCTATTTGATACGAGCTGGAGCATGTTCTTCTCTGATTTCTAGAACTCCGTACACGTGTCTTTGAAAAGAGTTCAACGGAAATCGCCACTGATGCTAAAAAAGACCCTTTCTCTCGTCATGTTCACACCAAACTACGGCCTACTACAGCGCAGTACACATTGACCTAATGACCTCCAATAATTCACTAGCGAATATGTCCATACCTGTTGGCCCCAAGCGATCCCAGGAAGTAAAAGAGCCTTTGAAGATCTTGATCGTCGAAGATGAATCACTTATTTCTTTTGGATACAAAGTGCAGTTGCAGAGAAACGGTCATCATGTGATCGATTCTGTAAGAAATGCGCTTGATGCAGAAATAAGCATAGCGCACGAGAAGCCCGACCTGATCTTGATGGACATCTATCTGAAAGGCGAAAAAAATGGATTGCAACTGGCCAAAGAGATCCATGCCAAGGAAGAGATACCTATCATCTTCATCACGGCCAGCACGCGTCCAACTATTTTGGACGAAATCAAAGAATTAAACCGGTGTCACCTTTTGCCTAAACCGGTGAACACGGACAAGATAGACGAGATCATCACCGAAATACGAAGAGCCTCCTAGGAGGCTCTTCGTTGTCTAAATGATACTGGTTCTGGCACTAAGACACCGTAAGTTTCACATTCTTAGCTACCCGCTGCCCTTTGCTGTTAATACTTACCGTAAAGCTGACCGGATCGTTCAGGTGTAATTCCTCAAAATCGCTATCGATCAGATCTTCATGCAAGAAGAACAAGTTGTTCTCAGGGTAATGAATGAAACCATAACCTTTATGCAAGCTCATGATCGTGCTATCCTGCACGTGCGTTTCATCAATTTCTTCAACTACCTGAGGAGAGGGGTTCATAGCACTATTGTCCTCTTCAGCATTGCCTTCTACATCGTAACGGTGAGATGAGGCTTCTACGAACAACTCTCGATATATCGGCTTATCATCGGCTAAACCCTCTTCGATCAATTCATGCATGGCCATGGGGTAAGACACTTCATGCCAAAGGTCAGAACTGGTACGCGTAGTTTGCGTAAGCCCTGTCTCTTCGTCATCGTATTCAAAATCCCAGCCCAGAAGCATCGTTGCAGTTCCCAACGCATGAAGCTTGCGCACAAGTGGCACAAAATCTCCATCCGCAGCAAGTAGCACAACAACATCCAACTGTTTCATGTGTGCTAACTGGTATGCTTCCAATGCGAGCAGCATATCGACTCCCTTTTCACGCTTGCGGCCCATTTGATCGCGCACAGGCAAATAATGCGTTTCCACATTATTATACATCAACACGTCGTCGAAGACCCTGTCGTAAAAAAGTTGATTCGCTTTTTCATTCGCATCGCGTGCACTGAAGCGTCCACGGAAGAAATGCGCATCCACTATATGGCACAACTTAGCTTGTTCGTTTGTCCTTTCAGCAATCAATTCTCTTATCAGATCATGCAAACCACCAATATGTATGCGTCGCTTGTGCGGATGTACATAGTTGTAGTAATTACTGATGTGCGAGAAATAACTACCGTCATAGAAGACCCCAACCTTTAAAGGGCCGTAATTCGTCGGTTTCATATGTATTCTTACGCTAGTGTAATATTCAAAGAATAACAAAGGTAGCCACGGTTCATCAAAAGACAAGCACATTGGCACGGGATCTGGGACACACGGTGTAACTTCGGTTCGTCAAATGAATTTAACCTGTAAGTCCCTTCTAGTAGTATGTGCATTCGGTCTTGGGGTTCAATGCTCGGGCCAGGATCAGAACACGGCACCGCTGAATTTTAAGGGTTCAATAGCCGCTACAGGAGATACGGCCGAAATCGCGGGTAAGATGAACCGAGCGTGGAAATACTCTTTTGGCCAGGAACCTGCGGCTAAACTCCTGAATAGGAGCAACAATGAAATGACCGCGAAGGCGCACTTTTATTTCAAATCAGAGCTCATTACAAACCGGCAAGACACGCGGGGCGTCATCTCATACGAGGTTAACCTGAAAGCGGTGAATGGGAAGTGTATTTACGATATCCGTCAATTCATACACCGCGGAAATACAAGCACGCGAGGAGGAGGAATTCATTTTGGACGGTTGATGAAAGGGGCTGATCCAGGAGGAAATATCCGAGGTATTGGCAGGCGAAATATCCACAGTATCCACCAAGACATGAAAAATCAGGTGGAAGCGCGTATTACGTTACTGTTGGGCTTGTTCAACCAACATTTCTCGCTTAGCGAATAGCATTGAAACAAAGGCGATTCCAGTTCGTATAAAAACTGGAGTATGTCCGTCACCAAACCGAATACCCGAGCATCTTGGAACTTATGGCCTTTGCTAGCCGTTGTGCTGGCGTGTTCTTTCATTCTATGCGACCTGTTCATCGTCAACAGTACCTACGGCATCAGGGAACGAATAAACACAGATCTGCGCCTTCTTGATGAGTTGGAGCAGCTAGATGCGTCCATTGGCTCACTGAATCAGGTGCACAAAAACCACCGCGATCTCAACAACAAGGAATGGCTCGCTGAAATCAGCGCTATTCGAACCGGGATATTGGACTTAGAACAAGGTATGCCCGATGAAGCTGCCATCCAGCAGCTGATTCCTGAACTATACAAAGTATTGCGGCAATCGGATTCTCTTCATCGCGAAGCCCGAAGGGTTCCTCCTGGGTCTGATCTGCGCAGTCGCAATGAAGCGATCATGAACGTGCTTACTTCCCGTTCTTCAAAACTTACCGCCAATGCGGTGAGAGATATTCGTCAAGAGCGCTTAGACCAAGGCATTGCACAACTGAGTGAGCGTTGGAATTGGGTTCAGGTGCTATTGGTCATTGCTTGTCTATTCGCGATCGTGCTAACCATAGCAATTAGTAGGAACAAGAAACTGCTGGAAACGAATCTCAAGAAGAGTTCCCAATTGGTCACAGCCAAGCAAGAACTCGAAGTCACTAATCAAGAGCTGCGGGAAACCATGCTCAGCAAGGAAGAGAAAGAGGTGATGATCAAGGAGATTCATCACCGTGTAAAGAATAACCTGCAGATCGTAAAGAGCCTTATCCGCTTTCAGATGTATACCGTTGATGATGAGGTCATTAACGAAAAATTCAACGAATGCGTAAACCGTGTTTCGGCAATGGCGTTGGTGCATG
>CAZPEQ010000121.1:0-7219 GCA_964585605.1 uncultured Weeksellaceae bacterium
GGGGTGCGCTGTAATGGCAGCGCCAACCTTAGGGCCCAAGCCGTGAACAATGTTCAGCACACCTGAGGGGAAACCGGCTTCAATGGCCAGTTCGCCTAACAAATAGGCGGTCATGGGTGTTACCTCGCTTGGTTTGGCAATAACGCAGTTCCCTGTAGCCAACGCTGGGGCGATCTTCCAAGTAAAGAGGTAAAGCGGCAAATTCCACGGGCTAATGCAACCAACAACCCCAATAGGAGAGCGGTCTGTGTAATTGACAGCAATATCGTCCATCATATGGGCATCACTACTAAAATGGAGAATGGCGGTAGCGAAGAACCGTATGTTCGAGATGGCCCGCGGTATGTCCACTATGGTAGCCAATTTCAAAGGCTTGCCATTATCCTTGGACTCTGCCACGGCCAGCTTATCCAAGTCGCGCTCCATCAGATCCGCCAACTTCATCATGTGGGCACTTCTTGCGGATACGGGCAGAGCACTCCATGCAGGAAATGCGGCCTCCGCAGCATCTACTGCCTTGTCAACATCGGCCTTATCTGAATCAGCAATGTGTGCGTATACCTTGCCTTTAGCAGGTTCAAAGCAAGACAACCATTCGCCGGATCCGGCCTCCAGAGCAACGCCGTTTATGTGGTTCAATATCTTCTCCATAGCAGGGTCGCTAAGATAGGCTTGTTAGTCAGTCGGGGAGAAAGAAGGACATCGAGCCTTTACTAGTGCCTATCATCGTATCCGGATGAGAAGTTGGAAGCATATTGGCTTGATTTGGCTGGGGTTACTGCTTGCCTTTTGTGCTAAAGCGCAAACGATTACCGGATCGCTTAGGGGCAAGGTGGTTGAACAAGGAACGGCGGTAGTGGTAGCATCAGTAACCATTCAAGTGATTAGTTCAAAAGGAACTAAGAAAGAAGGCACTACTAACGAACAAGGTGTATTTGAATTCACCGACTTGGAAGTGGGTACCCACACACTACGCGTTAGTTCCATGACGCATTACGATGCCGTGGTAAACGAGGTGTGGATACGATCAGGAAAGCAAACGGTACTTGAAGTGGAAGTGGAACCACGGATATTTGAGTTGCAGCAGGGAGTTGAAATTGTTAGTAGACCTACGTTAGAGCCACTTGGGGTGCGATCCTTCAGTGTTGAACAAAGCTTGCGTTACGCAGCAACATTCTTGGATCCCGCACGCTTGGTGACTATATATCCGGGCGTGGTGCCTGTGAATGATCAGGCCAATCACATAAGCGTTCGGGGCAACTCACCGAATGCCAGTAAATGGATGATCGAAGGGCTAGAGATCGTTAATCCAAGCCATACAGGTAATGCAGGTACGCCTTCTGACAGACCGACCTTAAGCGGAGGTGGGGTCAACGCATTCAGCACACAAATGCTAAGGCGATCGTCACTACTAACGGGTGTTTACGATACCAGGTATTCCAACGCTAGCGGATCGTTAATGAACATGAACTTGCGCAAAGGCAACGATCAACGCAAAGAGTGGACGCTCGGTGCGGGCTTGATCGGCATAGATGTAGCACATGAAGGTCCTATTTCTAAGAAAAAAGGCTCCTCCTATTTGATTAACTACCGTTATTCCACCCTAGGCGTGTTAAGTGCGTTGGGAGTTGACCTAGGTGACGAGGAGATTGTTTTTCAGGACATTGCGGGCAACATAGAACTGCCGATCTCTCCCAAGTCCTATGTAAAATTGTTCGGCATGGGCGGCTGGAGCAGCAATGACTTTGAAGGCCCGAGGGATTCATCGCTATGGGTAGTTGATAAAGACAGTTTAGACATCAACTACCGATCCACACTTGGCGTTGGAGGAGCTAAATGGTCATGGTTGGTTAATGAGTCTGTAAGCGTAGAACTCGCTAGCGTTTATTCTGACGTTTTTCAATCGCGCAGGCAATCGTCCATTGACTTGGCGTTGCAGGGGGCAAGAGCCCAAGAGAATATACAACTGGAGAACAGCAAGTGGAGTTCGCGACTGAAGGTGAATGCGAAGCATTCCAACAGGTGGCGAGCGGAATATGGAGTAACTGGCACCCGGCATGTTGTTGCTATCCGACAGTCACTTATAGCTCAACGGCGCAGCTCCTGGTTAATCCGGCCGTATCTAGAAGAAGTGATCCGTTTGAGAGAGAATAGTAAACTGACCTTGGGCGTGGCTTATGCAAGTTGGCAACTCAGCAACTCAGGCGTACTTGAACCCCGAATCAAGTTTAATCAGGTGTTTGCCAATAAGAGTGAGTTTTCGGTCGGTTTAGGGCGCGTTGCGCAGATCCCAACGTTACAGTTGTTCGCTGATGAGGAAGCCGGTTTCAACAACGCGCAAAGTGCGCCGTTGGAACTTGCCACTTCGGCGAATGCAGCCTACAAAACGACTATCGGAGGCCTCACGTTTACCACTGAGGCGTACGTGCAGTTCGTAGAGGATCAAGGCACTTCGCGTCTTGTGGAAGGAGCGGCTGAGAACACGGCTTTTGACTTGAGTAACGGCTGGGAAGAATTCGTTAACGCACCATTACGTTTCGACGTGGCTACGCGTAACATGGGTTTGGAATTAACGGTTCAGAAAACATTCCGCAAGGGATCGTACTTCAATATCAATGCGGCGTTCAATAACGCAGAATTCGTAAGTGGCTTGGCTACAGAAGGGCGCGACCCACAGGTTCGGTGGGATAGGCCGTGGTCGGGCAACGCCTCCGTGGGCAAGGAGTTTTTCAAATCCAAGGAAGGGCTTGATCGGGTAGTTGGTGTTACGGGTCGCCTATTCGTAGCAGCGGGTAATCGGTACGATCCAATAGACCCGCTCACCGGATCTGGATCATCCTTTTTCGATGCACAGTACAGCGTGTTCCATCGCCTGGATCTGCGCATTTATTGGAAGAAATACCGAGGGGCTCGCACGAGTGTTTGGGCCTTGGATATTCAGAACGCGGCGAATGCAGACAACGGTGTTTTCGACCGCTTCGACCAACGAACCGGATCGGTGATCACCGAGACTCAACTCGGTATTATACCTAACCTGAGTTACCGAATTGAATTCTAGATGAAATACCTATATATCTTCCTAGCGATCCTATTTGGACTTTTCGCGTACTGGCAGTTCAACGATCCAGATGCCACCAAATGGGTGGTGGTGTATGGTTTGGTAGCCTTGTACCACCTACTTGCTGCGCGGGGAGTCTTTTTAAAATGGTCCATTTTGTTGTTGACCGGTGCAACCCTCGTTTGGATGTTCTCGCTGGTACCGGGTTTCATGGATTGGATCGGTAATGGAATGCCCTCCATTACTTCTGAAATGAAAACCGATCAACCACACATTGAAGTGGTCAGGGAATTTTTGGGCTTGCTAATAGTCGTTATCGGCTTGGTGCATTTGTCGATCCGAGCGATCAAGCACAAGAGGACGTAAAATACCAAAGGGCCCACTATCGCGAACCCTTTGGCACCTTGTTGCGCTGTCATGAACGAACCTGATCGATGACGAGCTTCTACTCAATCACAAACCTAGTGCCAGTATGTCCTACAGGATGTTAAGGCCCTGTGAATGAACGTTAAAGACTGTTAACCATAGGTGGCCGTTCTGGGGGCTTCCGATACTTTCGAAGCAGCATGTCGCAAAAGCGTATAACGGGCTTGATCATACTCCTAGCGATAGCGCTGATCGGTTTGATCGTACTCCAGTTCGTGTGGATCAAGAACACCCTGCAACTTCGGCAAGATCAATTCCATCAAGCGATCAAAAGCTCGGTAGTTGGCGTTGCTGATCGCGCCGAACGAGCAGCAGTATTTCGGGTGCTCGCAGAAGACGCAGGAGGAAAGAAGTTGTTGGAGAACAACTTCTTAGACCCAAATCTAGAAGATGAGACCATCCAAGACAAGTACTTGAACTTGACCACACGCGATCCGCTGAACAGAAGGCGCACCAGTCAAATGATCGAGCGGCTTATCGCGGCTAATGCCTTGCGACCCTTGCAGGAACGGATCGATATGTCGCTGATCGATTCCTTGCTGCAGGACGAACTGGATTCGCGCAACGTGGGGGCAGAATACAGTTGGGGCGTGTACGATAGCTATGGGCAACAGAAATTGCTCCTGGATGAGTTTGCGGATATAGATACCACCAACCTCAAGAACACCTTCTATAAAACCCAATTGTCGAAGTCTGACATCTTCAATGAACCGCATTTCTTGCATGTGTGGATACCTGACCCGCAATTGGCGATCTGGAAGACCTTGTGGCCCATATTGCTAGGTTCAGGGCTTTTCCTATCCATGGTGATCATTGGGGTGGTCTATATGATGGGTGCCTTGTTCAGGCAGAAACGCATTAGCGAGATCAAGGACGACCTGGTCAATAACCTCACCCATGAATTAAAAACACCTATTTCAACGATATCCTTGGCCTGCGAAGCCTTGGTTGACCCGTCTATCAATAGTTCGCAAGAGCAGGTTAGTTCCTTCATCGGCATGATCAAGGCGGAGAATAAACGCTTGGGCATTCTCGTCGATAATGTCTTGAGGAGTGCGGTGCTGGATAGTGGTGAAATGAAGATAAAATTCGTTTCGCTGGATGTGAACGACCTTTTGGCTGAACTCGTCAAGAACTCCAAGATCCAAGCAGAACGCGTGGGAGGGAGCCTGACTTTTGAGCGTGGCGCCACCTTAGCACGAGTCTTGGGTGATCGTATACACCTGACCAACATTTTTCTCAATTTGATAGACAACGGATTGAAATATTGTGAAGGACCGCCACATATTCTTGTGACTACACGTAATGAAAAGGATGATGTGATCGTTACTGTTCAAGACAACGGAATCGGGATCGCCAAGGAGGAGCGATCTCGCATCTTCGAGCGTCTATATAGAGTGCCCACAGGAAATGTTCATAACGTCAAAGGCTTTGGCTTAGGCCTGAGCTATGTAAAGATCGTGGTTGAAAGACACGAAGGCACGATTTCTGTGGACAGTGAACTAGGTAAAGGAAGTGAGTTCGATGTACATATCCCGCTAGAAAATGAATGACCAGACGCGAATCCTATTAGTTGAAGATGACCCGAATTTGGGCGAATTACTCAAGCAATACCTAATTGCCAAAGGACATTCAGTAGAACGAAAGACCGATGGCGAGCAAGGGTTGACCGCATTTCGTAGTGACACCTACGACCTGCTTATCCTGGATGTCATGATGCCGGTGAAGGACGGCTTCACCTTAGCGCAGGACATTCGGAAGCTTGATACCGATGTGCCCATCATTTTCCTGACCGCCAAGAGCATGAAGCAGGATACCATCCAAGGTTTTGAAGTGGGGGGTGACGATTACCTCACCAAGCCATTCAGTATGGAAGAACTACTGATGCGGGTGAATGCGGTGTTGAAAAGGACACGCAAGAATGGACATGCAGAGGAGTTGCCAGAGAATTTCAGCTTTGGTTCGATCGCATATGACCACAGAAAACAGCAACTGGAAGTAGCAGGTGAGAAACGCAAATTGACGACCAAGGAGAACGACCTGCTTTACCTGCTCTGCTTAAACTTAGACAGTATCGTGGAACGTTCGAATGCGCTGATGAAAGTGTGGGGTGATGACAACTATTTCAATGGCAGAAGTATGGATGTGTACATCGCCAAGCTGCGTAAATACTTACGGCCAGACGATTCCATTGAGATCATCAATGTGCATGGTAAGGGATTTAGGCTCTTGACCAAGAAGGAAGCCTGATCCGAACATTTCCCTCGGTTTAACGTACAACGAGGAAATGCTATCCACAAGCTTCCAACCTACGCTACGACTCAGTTTGATCTTGACCATGTTCGCGCTATGCACGGTTTCCTTTGAAACAGTTGCGCAAGAACACCAATATGATTTGGCGTACCACGAAACCGCTACGCTAGATGAGTTGTTCTCAGAAAAGAAAGAACTCTTGCTCCCTGTGTTGGGCCGTGTCGTTTATGACAAGCAACGCATTGAAGGGTGTTCAGTACAGGTATACAAGGGCAATGAACTCATACTAGATGTGCTCACAGATAAATCAGGTAGGTACCGCGCCGACCTCGAACTGGGTTATGAGTACAGCTTTCGTTTCAGCAAAGCAGGTTACTTGAATAAACTGTTTGCGGTAGACGCGAAAAACGGTTTGCCGAAGGAAGTCACCGCGTATCCGCCGTTTACGGTGAATATCATCATGCTACCCTTAGAACGTTTTGAAGGGGTGGATATGGATCTCCTCGAATTTCCTTTTGCCTTGGTGAAGTACAACAAACGAGTGGCATCGTTCGACAACGACCCCAAGTACACGCAGAACATGTCGCGCGCCATAGCCGCCGCCATGTTGCAATCAAGCCGTAGCAAGAAGAAGTAGTTTTGGGCACCACCGACAAAGCCTGAACTTCTTATACGGCCCACCACCAGGAATTTGGTGCTTGAAATTTGGATCATACCAGATCCGAGGTCTTAAATTACAGCTCAATTTTAAGCCAATGGCCGTTAGAAGACCCTTTAACCTCAAGCAGTGGATCAACGATAACCGCAACCTGCTCAAACCTCCTGTGGGTAATAAGAACTTGTATACTGATGCGGGCGACTACATTGTAATGATCGTTGGCGGCCCGAATGCACGCAAGGATTACCATTACAATGAGACAGAAGAACTGTTTTACCAGTTAGAAGGAGATATCAATGTGCGCATTCAGGAAGACGGAAAAGCCGTGGACATACCGATCAAAGAAGGCGAAATGTTCTTGCTGCCTGCTAAGATCCCACATAGTCCCATGCGCGGCGAGAATACCGTAGGCTTGGTGGTAGAGTGCAAGCGCACGCAAAATGAGCGCGATGGTTTGATGTGGTTTTGCGACAACTGCAACGAGAAATTGCACGACACCTACTTCCATCTCACCAATGTTGAAAAGGACTTCCAACCCCGCTTCAAGGACTTCTATAGTTCTGAAGAAAACAGAACGTGTAAACAGTGCAGTAACGTAATGGAGGTGGACGAAAGATTTGTATGAGCGAATTACTCACCATAGATATTCATACCCATATCCTGCCGGAGAACATACCCAACTTCGCCAGCAAGTTTGGTTATAAAGGATTCATTCACCTAGATCATCACAAGCACGGATGTGCCCGCATGATGATGGACGATAAATTCTTTCGAGAGGTACAAGCCAACTGCTGGGATCCAGAAATACGCGCAGCAGAATGTAC
>CAZPEQ010000122.1:0-7185 GCA_964585605.1 uncultured Weeksellaceae bacterium
CTGCATTGTCTAAATTCACTTCTAAGTTCATTGTGCCGGAAGCGATATTCACCGCATAGACGCGCCCCGCCGTTACCAATTCTAGACCTGCACAGTCCGTACATGCACCAGGCGGCAGCATGTCCGCCGCAACTGAAAGACCTGGGTTGTTATTCACGTAAGCATTGTTCGCACTGTAGTTGGGGTCCTCGACAATAAGCGACCCATCTGAAACCTGAAAGATCATATCTCCAGCATATAATTCCGGCGTACCATCCGCATCAAAATCTGCAAATGTCGGGATGAACTCATCGCAGTTCATTGCCACATTGTTCGTGTATGTCAATGACCAAGCCGTACCGTCAAAATCGAATCGAGATAGGAACGCATTAGGGTCACTAGCCACGACATAAATCTCTGCAAATCCATCGCCATCTGTATCGGCGATCGCATTGGATGAGTTGTTCTGGTCTAGTGCCAATCCCGTAGCAATGGTATGCTCAACATTCCCGGTCGCACCATCTAGCACGTAGATAGTACCCGGGTCTCCGTAGTCATCGAAGATCACTTCAGGCAGGCCATCATTATCCACGTCGCCCACAAGTACTTGTTCCCGCGAATCTACACTAGGTCCAGACCATAGTAATTCAGGAACATAAGGCTGTGGGCTTAGGACATATGTACAAGATGTTGGGCATGTGTTGATCACTTGATCTACTCCACAAGGACAATCGAACACATCCCAAACATCTACCAAACCATCGCCATCATCATCTATACCATTGAAACAGTTTTCAGCTTGAAACGAAGTCGATTCTAGTATTTCATATCGACCATATGCCGAGTTTTTTAAATCACCAGGTAGGCAATCATTAATATTTATTTGATATTTAGATACATATACTGCTGCACCAAAAGCATTATCAATCAGCAAAGAAGAAGCAATGAGCAAGAGAAGGCCTATCATCCAATTGCCGCTTTTTCGGCAATTTCTGGATGCATACAGCTGAGGCATACACATACGGGAATATGTTGAACTTTGTGAGATCGGAACGTGCTTAGGTCAGTGGGATAACCAATTATTCCGCAGAACGGAACAGCACAAAAGAAGCCGATGAGTTGCCGGTTCTTGATTCAGGAAGCCCATTATTCTCAACCGGCCGTTGTTAAAATCCACGCATGAACCGTTCGGCAACGCCCGTGCAGTAGCGTTCTATCTCAAAAAATAAATGTGATCAGAAATCAATAATCTTGTACAATGAACTCCGTACGTCGGTTCATTCGGTGCTCCTCCTCGGTACACGAAATGCCTTCTGCACATCGATTGACCAAGGCATTTTCACCGTAACCACGTGCACTGATACGTGCTGCATCAATACCTAAATTCACTAGGTGATCTTTTGACGCGTTGGCGCGCATATCACTTAGGATATCATTAAACCCGGCACTCCCTTGTGAATCGGTATGCGAGCCTAATTCAATTTGAATATTGGGATAGGTTTTCATGATAAACGCAATACGGGCTAGCTGCTGGCCTGCCTCCTCACCAACCTCCCAACTTTCTACCTCAAAGTAAACCGGCTCAAGGCCTATAGCTGTTCCTAGGTCAACTCCTTTAGCTAACGGCGTAAGCAAGACATTCATGTTCTTCTCATGCGCAACAACGTCAGCATTGTTGTCTTGATCGATAATGATCAGTCGCGGCAAGTAACCTTTTTTCGCGAGTAACAGATCATTGTTCTTACCTAGTTCAACGGGCACATCCATTTTGATCATACCTACCTTATTTGACGTTGCCTGAATAGCAGCTACACCACCATGCACTTGGTCTTCATACATCATCTGCACGCCTTCCAACGGTTCTCCCGTTAGGGCATCTCGGGTTAGGGCCGTGATGTTTCTTGATGCGTTGAACACACCGGTCTCCAAATCATCTACTTCTTCTTCCCACTCTACGTCAGCTGACCGGGAATAGAACTGCTCCCTATCAAAGGCTTGTAAAAGAAGCACATGGTACACATCATCATCTCCTGCGCCTCCCGGCCGGTTTGAGCTAAAATATGCTCCTGCCCCATCAGGAGACATGGTCAAACAAAGTTCATCAAATCGAGAGTTGACCGGTGCGCCTAAGTTCAACACTTCACCGGGCTCAATGCCGTTCATCATAGAAAGGAACAAGTCCATGCCGCCAACACCTAAATGCCCATCTGATGAAAAGAACAGGGTGCCATCCTTGTGGTAGAACGGCGACATTTCGTTGCCTTCCGTATTTACTCGTGCACCAAGGTTCTTCGGAGCTCCCCATGTGCCATCTGATTGCTTTACACATACATAAATGTCCGTGCCGCCATAACCCCCTGGGCGGTCCGATGCGAAGAAAAGTTGGGCACCATTCGTTGAAAGCGAAGGGTGGCCTGTTGACCACTCTGGGTCGTTGTAAACAAACCCTTTCGCTTTTTTCCATTTCCCGTTCACTTTTTCACTGTGGTAGAGTTGCAGGTTGTTCACTCCTTCCACGGAACGTCCTAGATACCTTCCATTGAGGTGATTTCGCGTGAAGTACATTTCATCTCCCGCCGCACTGAAGGTTGCGTTGCTTTCATGGTACTTCGTATTCACTGTCTTGTTCATTAACGTTAGTTGGGGCACATCACCGCTGGCCGTTACTTCGCCAACGTAGAGGTCCATAAACGCTTTACCGTCCCAACCGTGGTATTTCTTAAAGCTCATATCTGAAGTGCGGCTTGACGCGATCACCAATTGCCCACCCATTAAGGTTGGCGCCCAGTCCGCCGTTATGGTATTTGAGCTAAGTGGCCTTACTACTCCTTTAAAGATCCCGTCTTTCAACAAGGAAGGAACTGCCGTATTGGAATTGGTTAATACGGTTGAGCGGCCATCTTCTTTATTGGCCTCTGCATATTTATGCATCCATTGATCAGCCAACTCATACTTGCCGTTCATGCGCAATACCTCTGCATACTGGAGGTAATCGCTCGTTATCATCTTGTTCGTTCGGGAAAGCTTGCGGTACCATATTTCCGCATTCTCCATATCGCGAATTTGCCTGTAGCTATCGGCCAATTTTCGCATAGCTTCTAGTTCTTCAGACCCTCGTGCGAAAGCAGTTTCGTAACTAAGCACGGCTTCGTAATAGCTCAAGTCTTCATAATGCTGATCACCTCTTTTAACGGACCTTTCTTGCGCTGAAAGTGGATTCAACCAGCCGACTAGTAGGAGCGTGACCAACAACTTGATAATGAGCAACAGGTAATTCATAGATCGCATCTTTTCCCTCGTTCACAACGACCGACCAAGAGCATATCCTCCTGACAAGTGATCGTCAACCCATTTTTACGAAAGATGCGTGGTTTTGTTGCCTTCCTACGGTACGATGCCTAAGGCAATTGTTCAACCCGAACATTGGTAGGCACACTGCCTCCAATATTCAACAATACAAAGTCGCGGTCATTGACGGCTCCTGTGTACTTAACCACACCGTCCATATTAACGTCTTCACCGTAATAGCCATTAATCGTATTGGTAGGCACACTGCCCCCTATTCTCAGCAATATGGCGTCTCGGTCATTTGCTGCTCCCGTGTACTTAATGGAGCTTGAAGCATTGGCATTTCCCATCCAGAGCACCATTTTACCGCTCAGGTTACGTTGCGCTTCTGTGCCCCAGGTGTTGGTTTGCGGGTCACTGAAATCAACTTGCACAGCACCTCCGCTGAACACGATCGGCTGGGCGGTCATAACACCCAAATGATTTCTATGCCGAACAGCTACGTGGTAATCTTCTGACGCGGTTCCGATAACCAGCGGACCACCTTGTGGGTCAATTATTTTTCCATTGGATAAAAGCAAGGCTGAGTAGGTCTCTTGCACCAATTCGCTCATCACGTCATGCCGCAATTCTACCAATACCCAGTCCACTACAGAAACACCTTCTTCAAATTCCAAGGTCGAGCGCTCAGCGTATTCGTTACCTCCTTGACCTACATGACCATAGATACTATGGTAGGGTTCTGCATTCGGAACAAGCTCCTGTGTACGCAGTACATCATCCATAGTTGTGCCGTTCCATGCAGCTTCTAAGAGCACGGTAATTTCCAATTCAGTTCGAGCAGTTGACGCATGCGCTGTATCAGCTCGCATGATCCACTCGGTTAGTACTTCAATATATTTTTCATCAACCAACGACCGCGCCAATGGAGGCATGATATTCACTTCTCCATCCTCTTTCGAATCGCGCACCCAGAGTTCCGAACCAAGCGTGTCACCAAACGCAATGACTTGTTGCCCCATCGAGGTGTTCATCCCGATCGCATCACCAATGATCCCTTTCTGTTCGATAGGTAAATGGTATCGCGCATCAAAAGCGCCATCCACTTGTCCGTTTCTATGACAATGCGCGCAGTTCGCATCGATATAGGACATGACCCTTTTCTCTGCACTAACAGAAATATCGTCTATACCATAAGAACGTCTGAGCTGGTCCACATCTGGAATAGGGCCGTCGAACATATTCAGGAAATCCCATGTTTCTATCTGGTTAGCGACAATACCTGTGGTGGCATAGAGTTGATCACCATTCAGCTGATGTGCTTTTAACCCGAGGGCAAATCCTGCTCCAGAATTATGACATGTCATACACTGCTCTCTACTTGGGAACGACCAGGTTTGTGTGAATTGCGGGCCCACCGCATAATTCATTACACCAGAACAATTTGTTGGTCCTATAAGTTGTTGGCCCAGTTCGACCAGATTCGTTCCAGAACTATTCCAGTTGACCACGCTCGGGGAGGTGGTCATCGTCATGGGGAACAAGGGGCCTCCAGATGATTTTGCCCCGTACAAACTAACGTTTCCAGCTGGATTAACCGTTAAGCGTATCAGCGGGTCAACACTATTTCCTGTAAGTGTCCATACACTAGGAATGCCTCCTATTCCATACGCATCTCCATCTTGGAAAGTAGCCTTATTCTGACCGCTACCTTGGAACTCGATCTCTCCGTTAAGATCGACCCCATTAATAGACACATTGAATGAATTATCCAACTGGTAAATATCTAGCGTGAATGTGCCAACACCATCCATGAACGATCTGCTGAATCCATTGCCTCCGCTAATGGCATAGGTCGCCTCATCAAAACTACCGATTCGCCAATCACCTACTTCAGCACCATCGATCAGGTACGCATCCGTACCTTGTTCATTCCACCTGTAGGACAGGCCATACGGTTGTCCCGTACCGTAAATAAAAAACCGCGTTTCTAGCCTCGCCTGCTGAGACGGATCGTTGGGGTCTAGAGGCAGTTCGAAATGTTTGATCATGACCGTTCCTGCTGGGAAGGTCCAAAAATCATCAGGGTCAAAGCTTACTTGCTCAGCAGGCGTATCATGAACGCCGTCGTTTGGAATGGCTATCCACCGTTTCTTGGTACTTCCATCAGACCAAAGTGGCGCATTAACTGTATAAGGAATAATCCCTGAAGCTACTTCCAAAGTTGCCATATCAGTAAATACCCCTAGTTGTGAAAGCGCATTAGCAGGTTCAGGAACGCCTCCATGTGGTTGACGGACAAGTTTATGGATCTTACCGCCATCTGTATTCGTTGCGTACATATCTAGGATGTAAATGGTGCCATCCGAGGTTGTGGCGAAAGAGGATATCCCATCCTTACTACCCGAGCCTTCAACCGGAACGTTCAACAAGAATTCCAGATTCTGAGAGGTTCCTACTGGGCTCAATTCAAGGGTCCAAACATTCTGATTCACATGATCCCCAAAAATGTATCTCCCTTCTAATTCAGGGTATACGCCTCCACGGATCACATGGCCTCCGATCACACATGTTCCGAACGTACGCGGATATGCAAAAACGGGGGTTTGGTCAAACCCGATCAAGGGGTTGGGTTTTGCCTTCGGGCCATTTACTGTTCCTTCCATATAAGGCCATTGTAGGTTAGCCTCCTTCTTCACCAAGGAAATTTCTTCCATGGTGCCCTGACCAATATCGCCCAACCAAATGTTTCCTGTCACGGTGTCCAAGGTCATACGGTGCGGGCTGCGGGTCCCAAGCGCCCAGAATTCTTCCAGAATGCTGCCGTTCGCGTCCAACCACGGGTTGTCATTCGGTATGAAATAGCCTTGCGTAAAACTATTATCCCAACCGTTAGGAGGTGTACCACCATTGGCGGGTTGTCTGCGGATCGGGTGGCTAATATTCCCGCCCTGCATGTCAACATCGATACGCAGCACGCCACCAAAAAGCCAATCACTGATACTTTGCGTTCTATTGAACTGGTCATTCGCGCCACCCTCATCACCGACAGCTATGTACAGAAAGTCATCCATTCCAAAGAACATGTCTCCTCCATTGTGCCATTGGTGTCGGTCATACTGCTGGATCATCACATATTCAGAGGCTGGATCTATATTAGTATATGAGCTATTAATCGTAAATCGCGAAAGTCGCATATACCCTAAGTTGCCCTGGCTACTACCAACGGGTTTGTGCCTATACCAGATGTATATGTATTGTGCATTCGCTGAGAGCGGTTGACCAAACTCAGGGTGCAAAGCAGCACCCAACATACCAGCATCTCCGGATATACTCACCTGCGGTTCAATATTCAAGACTTGCGTAGTTACTGCGGTGTTAGAATCATTGTTGAACACCCAAGCATCTCCGGATTTGCCCAATACAAAGAGCTGACCATTCGGCAATTCTAGTAGTTTAACTGGATCACGAAAGGTCAAGTTGGGAAAGGCGTTCTCTATTGTATAGTTAACACTATCTGGGCCTGTTGGAACCTGCGGAGTGAATACCCCATTCAAATACGGGCCTATCGGCTGGGCGTTGCTGAGACCCGAACTAACCGGTAGTAACAGTGGTGCAAAGCCAAACGCTAAAAAAACGACAAGCACGATAAAAAACACGCGCCTGGCCTTGGGTCGCCCCCCCCCTCTTCGGACGCGCGGTACCCGCCTGGATCGCGGCGCTCCTCATCGCCCTCCACCCGATGGACCACCAGGTGCGTTGCCATCGGCCCGTCGCGCAGCAGGGTGAGCACATCCTCGGGATCACTATCGGTCATGATGATCTCTCTGTATTAAAAGTGATTAAATACCACACAAGAATGGATTTTAAACTCCAGCAGTCAAGGGCCATCATATGATACAATGTAGGCTAAATTAT
>CAZPEQ010000123.1:0-7165 GCA_964585605.1 uncultured Weeksellaceae bacterium
CCATCCACTGTTGATCAGAATAGGCAGAACGAAGAAATTGTGTGTCTAGCGCAAGGAATGCGTTGAATGTAGAGGAATTGATCCTGGGCATTATACGGTACATATTGAGACCGATAAAGGGGTGCAGGTAAGCTCGTGGGTTAAACTGTTGTCGCGATCACTTAGAGTTCAACCAAGCGCATCTCCACCAAGTGCTTCTTAAAACCAGCTTTTGCGTAAGCTTTAAGCGCGGAGGCGTTCTCATCATAGACCGTTAGCCGGATTTCGCTCAAACCGTTGGCGATCGCCCACGCTTTCAAACCATCTATCAGCAGTCCGTTAACGCCTTTACCTCGGTGATCCTCTGCCGTGTACATGAACCCGAGGTAGGCGAAGAACTCATGATCCAGATACGGAAGGGCTTTTTTCTTTTGGGCATAGCCCGAACTTATGATCTGCCCATCATGTTCAACGACCAATACGGTCGCATCAGGACTTTCCATCAAAGCGTGTAGGTCATAGTAGCTGATCGGGTCAACATCCAACGTTTCGTCGTACGGGCGTTCGTATGTGACTATGGCCTGCTCGATCTCCCGCAGGATGACCAGATCCTCCAGCACGGCCTTGCGAATATGGTATGTTTTCATGCCGTCTTTCAGACCGCTAATCTATGCGAGATTCTTGCCCATAGTGCAGGGCCTTTTTCTTGAATAGTTGGAAAAGAACGAGCGCCTCAAAAGGCGCTCGAACAAAAACGTTGAATGGCAGTGGTTTACTTGACGTCAATGAACACACCAACACTTGTTGTCGGGGCCACTAGTAAAACGCTGCCATCGATCGAGGCGGTGTACGATAAGGTGATTCCGTGCTTTTCAGTAAGTAAGTAGGAAGACTGTACCGTCAAATTCGTGAAAGACATGGAGCTGGTGAACCCATTGGTGAATTCAGAAGTCACCTCATTATTTGCTCGAGAAGCATCAATACTGGCAATGACCCAAATGTCCGCAGGACTGTACGAAAGGCCTATCTGTGCACCATAAATGAACTCATTGCTGAAGTTAGCGCTCCTATTGTTCAAACCACCATAAAGTGTGAGAAAGCCTCCTACCGTCTTTCCTCCGAAGGGCGCACTAACATCTAGACGCAGGTTCTGATTGAACTCGTCGTCGCCAGTGAATAAATTCTCATTCTCCCCTAGCCCGGAGCTTCCTAATGGCAAGCCAAAAGCAAAAGATCCAGCAATAGCTAGGAAATCGCTTTTGAAAAACTGAAAACGCAGGCCAACGACAGCATCACCAACACCTGCTGCTGCGTCGTCTAAGTCTGTTCTTGAACCATCTTCGTCCAATACGCTACCCGAAACGGCATGGCGCGTGTAAAACGGTAAGAAGGCTTCAAAACTCACGCCAGATCCTAATCCGTGCTCCGTGTAAAAAGAAGCAGTAGTGAGTGATGCATCTAACGTGGGGCTGAACACGTTCCCTCCCGCGAAATAGCCATTGCTACTTACGTGTGAAAGACCTAACTTATAATAGCCCGTTTGTCTTGCCTTTACCCATCCACCTCCAGCTACTGCACCGTAGGTGATGCCGATCGCCAAAAGAAGTAAACCTAGCTTTTTCATTATTGTTTAACGTGTTTCCTGATTTATACGACAAACGTATAGGTGGGTTATCACTTTTAGATCACGGAGAACTCACTTTTGTCTTGCCAACAAAATCTTAATACGAGTTCAAAGTTACATGACTTAGGAATAATAGCGACTTTGGGGCGCTCTGTCAATGAACAAACGTGGCATCCTAACCGAGCAGATTTGCTCCCTAACACTTAGGGTAATGTTGTTTCCTAGCGAAGGAACGAGCTACGGTGAAACAGAATGATAAAACGGGAATGAAAGGGGTATATGAATGCCAACGCATATGTAAGAGCAGTGCATGAAATGACCACTTGACCAGTTAAGGAACCATTAGCCCAACTACCTTTGCGGCCCTTATGAGCAATGCAACCATGAGTCGACAACTAAGCGAACAAGAGATCGTAAGACGCGACGCCCTGAAGAAGCTACGAGATCTAGGCATAGACCCTTATCCCGCAGCGCAGTACCCTATAACCCACACGGCCACACAGCTGAAACAGGAGTATAGCGAGGGCGTTGAAGGATTTGATCAAGTGTGTATCGCTGGTCGTTTGAAAAGCGTACGGGTTATGGGCAAAGCTTCCTTCGCGGTACTTAAAGACCATACGGGTGAGCAGCAGATCTATGTGAACCGAGACGAGATATGCCCGAGTGAAGACAAGACCTTGTACAACGATGTTTTCAAAAAACTACTGGACTTAGGCGACTTTATCGGCGCAAAAGGCGAGATGTTCGTAACCAAGACAGGAGAGAAAAGCTTACGTGTTAAGGAATTGAGCGTTTTGTCCAAATCCTTACGCCCATTGCCAGTCGTCAAGACAGATGATGACGGCAACGTACACGATGCCTTCAGTGATCCAGAGTTACGATACCGAATGCGGTATGTAGACCTTGCGGTGAACGATCATGTGAAGGATGTGTTCGTTAAACGTACAAAGATCATGAACGCCATGCGTGGTTTCATGGATCAGCATGGCTACCTAGAAGTTGATACACCTGTATTACAGCCGATACCCGGCGGTGCAAGTGCTCGCCCTTTTGTAACGCATCACAATGCGCTGGACATTCCCTTGTACATGCGTATTGCCAACGAACTGTACTTAAAACGCCTGATTGTTGGGGGTTTTGAAGGGGTGTATGAATTCTCGCGTGATTTCCGGAACGAAGGGATGGATCGAACCCACAACCCGGAGTTCACGGTTATGGAGCTTTACGTGGCCTACAAGGATTACCGCTGGATGATGGAGTTCATTGAACAAATGATGCAACATGTAGCCAGTACAGCGTTAGGGGCGACCACGGTGCAATTTGGCGAGCACGCTATTGAAATGAAAGCGCCGTTCAAACGCATTACCATGTGTGGTTCCTTGCAGGAGGCGACAGGTGTTGATGTACTAGAAGCCTCAGAAAGCGAATTGCGTGACCTCTGCAAGAAGCACCATATTGAGTTGGATGATTCGATGGGGAAGGCCAAACTGATCGATGAGCTTTTCGGAAACATCATCGAACCAACCTTGGTGCAGCCGACCTTTGTCATGGATTTTCCAGTAGAGATGTCGCCTTTGTGTAAGCGCCACCGGGATGATCCGAGATTGACTGAGCGTTTTGAATTGTACATGGGCACCTTCGAGGCAGCCAATGCGTACAGTGAGCTGAATGACCCGATCGATCAACGAGAGCGCTTTGAGGCGCAGATGAAATTACAGGAACGCGGTGATGACGAAGCCATGTTCATCGATCAGGATTTCTTGAGGGCGTTGGAATATGGCATGCCGCCAACCTCAGGAGTAGGTGTTGGTTTTGATCGTTTGGTCATGCTGTTAACCAACAACCCAACAATTCAAGAAGTCTTGCTGTTCCCACAGATGAGGCCCGAGGCGGAACCGTCCTAGACCTAGTGCTTACATGGTGAGGTGTCGGAAATCATAAGTCAATTGGCCAAATGGATTCGATCGGATCGCTGACCTGCAGCTGGTTCACGACATCAATCACTTAACCTGCGCGAAACAAGTGTAGCTTCCTTAGGCGAAAATAATTGTAAAACAGAATATTATCGGCAAAAACCTTATATTGGTCGATGAAATAAACTCATTAGTCGAATTTTATAGTAAATAACCCATGAAGCGCACGTTAATTTTTGTGTTTGTTTTTGCAACAAAAATTGGTTTAGCCCAATTCGATTCAAATCATAAGATCATTACATCCTCGATTAACGAATTCCGCAGCATGCAGATCGGCGATCTAGATGGTGATGGCGACAACGACATGCTCATGGCCATCGACTCGAACGATGAATTGGTTTGGGTGGAGAATCTGAATGGTGCAGGAAGCTTTGGGCCGCAGTCGTTGATCGTGGATGGATTAGGATCCGATGGGCGCTATGACATTGGAGATGTGGATGGCGACGGCGATATGGACATCCTCTTTGAGGATGGTATCAACGATCAGCTGAAGGTGGCGATCAACGATGGGGCTGCGTCCTTTTCGATAGCGGTAGTGGATTCATTCTATACCACAGCGGCGAGTACCGTGCGCATCATGAACGTTGCCGGCTCAGATGTCAATGAGGTGACTGTGGCTACTCAGGTCGATCACGGAAACGTTACCCTGCACTGGTACGCTTATAATGCGGGTGTTTGGTCAGATGTTGATTCCTTGTTCAGCTTTTCAACTTCGAATGATCCAACTTTCCTGAACCCGCAAATGGCCGATATGGATATGGATGGTATGGACGATCTGCTTTTTTCTCATACCGATGGAAATAGAATGGTCATTTATCGGCGTGTCTCAAACAACCCGGTCGTTTGGGATTCACCCTTCCAGCGTTTCGGTTTCCTAGAAGACTATAGAATCGTTGATGTTGATGGAGATGGGGACCTTGACATCACCGTCAGTGATACAGACAGGATTGCATGGATTGAAAATTTTTCGAGTCAAGGAAGCCTTTCGATGAGTGGGTTTAATGAGCTTTTCGACCTGAGTGCGACCACGATTCAAGTGGCGCTTGTCGAAGAATTGGGATGTGGCCCAGGTACCGAAGTTGTTTGGTCCGATGAGAATACAGATCCATGGGAGAATATTCCGGTTAAATGGAGCAATTACTCTACAGATATAGAAAGTCTGCAAAGTCATGATACGCTATTCGATGTCTTTGAGAGGGGATATATCTTGGACATGGTAGACCTCGACAGTGATACTAAACCGGATCTTATCATGAGTCGCGGCGATAGTCTATTCTTTTACTCCAATGACCTTTCTGATATTGCGGTACCTACGCCTACATATGCAAGTATTGATTCTGTGCATGGCGACAGTTTGTTCTTACTGATCGCAGGTACACCGGCAGGGGGAACGTATACGGGCGCGAATGTGAGCAATGGCGTTTTCCAAGGACTACATGTGGGTGCTCATGAGATCCGCTATACCATTGAGCAGGCATCTGGATGTAAAGCAACCACCTCAGCAGAGATCCTTGTAACAGCAGGGACCGCAGCAGGAAACCCAATCAACGATTTTGGCAATGGTGGACACCTCTTAATTGAAGAGCAGGCTTTGGGGATGGAGGAGGCCGTGCAATTGTGTGATGGCAGGTTTCTTACCATCTTCCACCAATCTTTACATATTAGCTATATGAAAGCCTTCCATCAAGATCTCACTGTCGATCATTCTTGGGGTATTAATGGCGTATTGATGTTCAATGAGTACGCTACGACTATTCAAGAGGACGGCACCGGCAGATTTCTGGTTAGTTTGAAAGATTACCGAAACGAGGATCACGAGGATTGGATCGTGGCTGTTCTGCCTAACGGACAGATTGATACCAGCTTCGCGGATAACGGATACATGAACACGTACCACCATTCCTTTTCGGCTCAGAATGGAGAGCTCTTAGTGGGCGGTTCAACGATAACAAAATATGATTTACAAGGTGTGGTAGATTCCTCTTTCGCAGACAATGGTGTGCTCGCGCTGCACCCAGGCTTTCCAGGAAACGGTGGCTTCCTGTACAGCTATCGATTTGAGCATTTGCGCCATTTACCGAATGGCAGATTCTTTTCATATATCACGAGAGAAAAAATACCACTGACACCTTCAAGTCCTTCATTCGCCAGTTGGGGACGCGTTTACAATGAAAGCGATCTGACATACATTGAACATTATGCCGCAGGTAGTTCCCACAACGGAGTATGGCCACAGGGAGAGGATTTTTCTATGCTCAATGATAACATGTTCGTTTATTTCTTTTCCTTTCCAGCCGGCTTTGGATATTCTCCGCGGGTTTTGGATCTAAGCGATTATTCCCTTATGAATAGTACCGAGTTTCTCCCTTCAGAATTCTTGCAGATGAAGGATGTTGATGGATGCAAGGATCAACAGGACAACTTCGTGTTTTCTACCACCGATGAGAATTTCTTTAATCCGACCTTAGGTATGTTCCGAATCTTGTCGGACAGTGCGGCAGCAGACAGTTCCTGGGGAGGAGATGCCTTTATAGACACGCCCTATTTCGGCGAACCCTTTTGCCAAGATGATGGGTCGATTTTGTTCCTCGGTTGGAAAGAGGACACGCTCCGGCTGAGTTCGTATATTAACTTGCCCGACCCGCAAAAACAACTGGATCTGACCGTTCTGTTAGGCGGCCCCTACGACATTGGAACTGGACTTATGAGTGACGATCTCATGCAGCAGGATGTATTGCCGATGGAGGATCCGTGTGCAAGTGTTCAACAGATTGAGTGCGCGGCACAGTTGACCGATACCTTGGCCAGCGGTGCTGATGGCATTGTGGACTGGATCAAGATTGAGTTTATCGATGCGCTTGACTCTAACACCGTACGAGGTGCTGCAAGTGGGGTGGTCCGCCGTGACGGATCCGTTACAAACGCTGGTAACAATTCGCCTTTGGATATTGTGTTGCCTGATGGCGATTACTTCGTGAAAGTGTCTCATCGCAACCACCTTGCGGTAATGAGCGCACAAGTCATTACAATTGATCAACCCCTAACAACAATTGACCTTACGAATGGCAGCACACTAACCTTCGGAATTGGAGGACAACAGAACAACGGCGGTGTTTATATGATGTGGGCGGGAGATGTAAATGGTGATGGTCATATCAAATACGCTGGCTCATCTAATGACCGGGATCAGGTGCTTGTTGCCATTGGGGGCAATGTGCCTACCAATACTGTTTCTGGTATTTACGCCAACCAGGATGCCAACTTGGATGGTAACATTAAGTACACAGGCCCATCTAACGACAGAGACGTTATTCTGGTTAATATCGGCGGTAATGTTCCTACAAACACGAGGTCCGAACAGGTGCCGTGATCACAGCTTCGTGATCGACTCCATTACATCACCCACCTGAAGGACGTTCACAACATCCATCCCTTCAACCACTTGGGCAAAACGGGTATACCGCGTATCTAAATGCGGGGTTGGTGAATGCGTAAAAAAGAACTGACAACTCTCCGTATCCGCGCCAGCAGAGGCAAGGCCTACCGACCCTGTTGTATAACGTGATAGCCCTACTTCAGTGCGCAAGGT
>CAZPEQ010000124.1:0-7133 GCA_964585605.1 uncultured Weeksellaceae bacterium
GACGAGATGAGATCGGACACCTCGTTGAGGTCTACAACAACAAGGTGAATGAACTCAAAGAAAGCGCCGAACGCCTAGCACGGTCAGAGCGGGAAACGGCTTGGCGTGAAATGGCCAAGCAGGTGGCGCATGAGATCAAGAACCCACTCACACCCATGAAGCTCAGCATTCAACATTTCGAACGCACCTGGGATCCAGAAGCAGCTGATGCCAAGGAGAAATTGACGCGCTTTTCCAGTGGCATGGTTGATCAGATCGACTCGCTCAGCAGCATAGCGGAAGAGTTCGCGCACTTCGCGAAAATGCCGCGCTCCAAACCAGCTGAAATGAATCTCGCTGCTGCCGTGCAAAGCGCGATTGAATTGTTCAAGGATACCACCGAGGCTCAGATCGCTTTCGTGCAAGAACCGGGTATAACGGTTAATGTCATCGCTGACAATGAACACATGGTGCGCGTCTTCAACAACTTGATCAAGAACGCCTTGGAATCTATTCCAGAAGAGAAAGAAGGGCGAATAGATGTGCGTATCTGGGAAGAAGGAGAAACGGTTCACGTATCTGTTCAAGACAATGGCAACGGCATTCCGGCAGATATCCAGGAGCGCATCTTCATGCCTAACTTCACCACAAGAAGTACCGGAATGGGGCTTGGCTTGGCCATGGTGAAACGCATGGTTGAAACTCCTGGTGGAAAAGTTTGGTTCGAAAGCACCATAGGGGAAGGCACAACGTTCTATGTTTCCATTCCAAAAGCAGGCTAAGAGAAATGGCATTTGAAAAACTACACATTGAGGATAGCGGGGCAACACGGATCATCACGATTAACCGCCCTGATCAATTGAACGCCTTGAATAAACAAGTGATCCTTGAACTTAACGAGGCCTTCACCCAAGCAGATGCTGACAAAGCTATTCGTTCGATCATACTTACGGGAAGTGGAGAGAAGGCCTTTGTAGCAGGTGCCGACATCAAGGAGTTTGCCGGATTTGATGTGAATGAAGGAAAAGCACTGAGTGCAGAAGGGCATAAGCTGTTGTTTGACCATGTGGAGCATTTGAACACACCAGTGATTGCGGCGGTTAACGGCTTCGCTTTGGGTGGCGGTTTGGAATTGGCCATGAGCGCACACATCCGTGTAGCTTCTGACCATGCCAAACTGGGCTTACCCGAAGTATCGCTGGGTGTCATACCAGGTTATGGCGGAACACAACGTTTAGGGCGTTTAATTGGACGAGGCAAAGCGCTTGAACTGATCTGCACGGCAGGTATGATCAAAGCCGAGGAAGCCTTGCAATGGGGTCTGGTTAACCATGTTGTAGAACAAGCCGCTTTGTTGGAAACGTGTTTGGGCATTGCAGGCAAGATCAACAAGAACAGCCCAATGGCGATCGCTGCAGGCATACGTGCGGTTAATGCAGGTTTCGACCCGCTGCAGAGTGGTATGGAAGCAGAAGTGACGGAGTTCGGCAACTGCTTCGGAACGGCAGATTTCAAAGAAGGCACAGATGCGTTCCTGAACAAACGCAAACCCGAGTTCCAAGGAGGATAAGACCTTGAGTACGATCAAGAAACTGGCGGGCCAAACGGCCATCTATGGGCTTAGCAGTATCGTTGGCCGCTTCCTGAATTACCTACTTACTCCGCTCTACACAACGAAGGGGATATTCCCTCCGGAAGAGTACGGTATCATCACAACATTCTATGCCTGGGCCGCGATTGTTGGGGTTACCCTACTGTATGGCATGGAAACTACTTTTTTCCGTTTCGCCAGTAAGCGTGATGGCAGGCCGAAGGAAGCCTTGGCCACCGCATTCCTATCCGTGCTTAGTAGTACAATACTGTTCTTCGTCCTGTTCATCGCTTTTCAAGATCCGCTAGCGGGAGTTATGGGTTTCGGTGATGAATTGGAAAAGAACGTGGGCAAGTATGTTGTTTGGTTCGCAATAATCATGGGGTTGGATGCACTTACGGCTGTGCCAATGGCACGGTTGAGGCAGGAGGGAAGGGCGAAGCGGTTCGCGACCATCAGTCTGGTCAACGTGTTCGTGAACATCGGCTTGAACCTATTCTTTATTGCATATTGCATGAAGAACTATAACGCGGGGAATAGCAACGCGTTAATTGATGCGGTCTACGACCCAAGTCTTGGTGTGGGTTATGTCTTTTTGATCAATGTGATTAGCACGGCTGTGAAGTCGATCATGCTTCTGCCATTCGTTCCATGGCAGGCAAAACGATACTTCGACAAGGAGTTGCTCCGGAAAATGTGGAAATTCACTGCACCCCTGTTGGTCATCGGTCTTGCCGGAATGATCAACGAAGCGGGTGATCGCATCATCTTAAAAAAGGTATTGGCACCGCTGATCGGAGAAGAAGCATCAGATGCAGAAGTCGGAATTTATGGGGCGTGTTACAAGTTATCGATACTGATCACCCTCTTCATTCAAGCCTTTCGCTATGCAGCAGAACCCTTCTTCTTTGCGAATGCCGATGAAAAGGATAGTAAGAAACTCTTCGCTCGTATCATGAATGTATTCGTTGCTGCAGTCATGGGCATGTTCTTGGTGGTCATGCTCTTCATCGATGTGGTGAAGGAATTCATTCCAAATGACGCATTCCATGTTGGATTGAAGGTGGTTCCTATTCTGTTACTTGCCAATGCTCTGCTCGGTGTTTACTATAACCTGAGCGTTTGGTACAAGCTGAGTGACCGCACACGGCAAGGTGGTTACATCGCCATCGTGGGTGCGATCATTACCATCGTAGGCAACTTGGCATTCATTCCCCAATACGGATACATGGCTTGTGCATGGGCAACGTTGGCTTGTTACGCCACCATGGTCGTGATCAGTTATTTCTTGGGTCAGAAACACTACGCGATTCCTTATCAGGTAACGCGTGTGTTGCTTTATATGGGTTTGGCCTTGGCGCTCTGGATAGGGAGCACATTCGTGCCTATTAAGGGTGCAACTTACTACGGAATAGCTGTTGGTTTATTGGCGCTGTATGCACTAGTCGTTTGGAGGGTAGAAGGTGCTAAAGGAACCCTGACCCCGGATTGATCGCACTTGGCACCGGTCTGACCATACCTGGAAAAACAGGATGCCTGTCATCTAAATGTTATCGCTACAATAAAATCGACCCTCCCTTGGTTGAAGTTAATTTCATTGTTTATTAAAATATGTTTTTTATTATTGCTGCGGATAAAGTATTTGATTCCTAAAACTATCGTGAATGTGAACATTGACCAAACCATCGAATACCATGACACTCCCCCACGGCAAAATCTCGATTCATTTCGTTTTTCATTCTCATCATACTAAATGCTCAATAACCTTATGGGTGACCTAGTTATTGGTGGACAAATACTGTTGAATCCGGCATGAACACGACAAGCACATTTACACGAGGAGATAGGATACCTGTAGCTGGTTCAGAACCAACAGGATTCTAAACACGAGCAAGGAAGGAGGCCCATGAAGGGTTAGCACCTTACTTGTTTGAACACGCAACATAATTGGAATTAAGCGTTTATAAAAAATGGCAGATATTACGAACCTATACCCAGAGTTAGCCGAAGAGTTGAGACGGTCGGCTGCCGAGAACTACAACGAGCAGAAAGAGCGCATTGTGATTATTCGCGAGCGAATTGCAGAGAATCGCGAAGGAAGAAGAGAACTGCTTGATGTTGGGGATGACCTCAATCGTAGAAAACGAAGAATAGATCGCACAAAGGAGATCGGGTTTACTGATGCCGTGGAGCGGATCAATGGCGAGGCAGACTTTCAGGACGTTTCTATCATCCATCGATTGGATCAAATAAGACCCACCGTATGCAGGATCGCGATAAGGACCTCCACAGGAGCAACAGGCTTTGGGAGTGGGTTCATGATCGCACCAGGTCTTCTGATGACGAATCACCATGTCTTGCGCGATGTAGATACCGCAGAGAGGTCGCAGGCTCAGTTCGGATATGAGATCGATCTGCGTGGAAATCTGGGAGTACCTGTTTCTTTTCGATTGGCTCCGCAAAAGTTCTTTGTTACCTCCACGCTGAAACCGATATCGGGTGATGAGCACAGTGGACTGGATTTTACTATTGTCGCCGTGGAACCACTCAGCCAGAGTGGCGTTTCGCTATCAGATTACGGCTACGTGAAGCTGGATTCTGCGCTGGGAAAAATCGTTGATGGTGAGCGTTGCATCGTCATCCAACACCCAAAGGGCGATTACAAGAAAGTAGTCTTGAAGGACATACGGGTTATCACCGTTTACGATGATCGATTGATCTACGAATCCGATACAAATAAGGGTGCAAGTGGTTCCCCGGTCATTGCATTGGGAACTGGTATGGTAGTGGCGCTGCACCACTCGGCGGTTCCTAAGATAGACTCTAGGGGGAATTACCTGAGGAAGGATGGCCGTATATGGAGTCCTGAAGACGGCGATGATGCGATGGCTTGGGAAGGCAATGAAGGAATCCGTATTAGTCGCATCATGGAAGCAATTAAACAGAAACAGATACCAGAACATATGAATGATATCAGACAAACTATTTTCAATGTTCCCAAATTCCAGCCGACTCATGTAAACGATTCGATCAGAGTTCAACAAGAGAACGGTGAAGTCGTGGTGTCTGCTAATTCTGATGAGGCGATGGAACTTGCCCTGCATGCCGAAGGGAGCGGGATGCGGGTAGAGTTTGAGTTGCTCTTGACCGATTCAGATGATCTGGTGGAAGACTGGCCAGACAGTGCACAGGAATTAGTCCCAGGGTTTGAGCGTACCTCGCCGCTTTTCCCTGGTTGCACAGAGAACCAGCTCAGACGCTCTTATTACCTCAGCCTTCATTCGGAAAAGGATCCTTGGATCCTTGCAGAGAAGATAGAACAATTACCACACGTGCAAGCGTGCACGCCGGATCTCCCGATGTTAACGGATTCCAGTTATGGTAGGGTAGAGGTGAATCGTGGTGGAATCCCAACGGAAAGTGCGATCAGTGAGCTGATAAGGGATGACGGTGTCGCGGAGCTTAATGAAGATGAGTTCTTGCTCAAGTGGAGGCATACGGATCTTATTTCGGAAGCATTGAATGCACGAGGGAAATATCAAACAAGGTTGGAGAAAGTGCGGAAATGGCACCAAAAATTGATCAATTGGGATGGCTTAACCAACGCGGCGTTGCTACCAGCATCACGTAGAGCCAATGACAAGAGTAAGATCAGAACAAATTTAGCTAACCTACGATTTGTTCAGCTGGATACGGGTTATACGAGGCATACCAAAGTGTACGATGCCTTCGACCTTGATCACGATATCGATTTCGTTTCGAACGATAGCGATGCGCGTGATGAAATAAAAAAATGGATCTTGAAACAGCCTGGTCACGGAACTCGAACGGCCAGCATTTCTATTGGTACTACCATACGGAATGACCCAGATGAAGTAGATGGCAACCCTGGGATCCTTTATGAGAACGGGTCTTCACTTGCACACCTGATTCCCTTTCGGATCGCGAATTCCGTCGTATTGCTTGGTCGCGCCAAAGAGTTGGTCGACGCTGTGAATCATGCGATTGAGAACGATACGGACATCATGTTCATGTGCATGGGCACGTATTCCAAACATAGTATCGAGTTGGCTGCGAAAAGAGCTTACGAGGCAGGCATTATTTGGGTCTGTGCGGCAGGCAATTATGTAAGAAAAGTAATCGCACCGGCATCTTGCCCAGGCACCATAGCCGTTGCCGCACTGAATCCCGCTAAACGAGAATGGAAACACAGTTCAAGGGGATATGCTGTAGACATCGCAGCAGGAGGAGAGGATATTTATGTTCCGAATTGGGATCAATTCAGGAATGAGATCATGTCATATGGATCAGGTACGAGTTATGCCACCCCTCAGGTTGCATCTGCGGCTATGCTCTGGAAAGCACGTTGGAAGGGAAAGCTGGATGAATATACTGAGGCATGGCAGGTGCCAGAGGCTTTCCGCAGTTGCCTGAAGCAATCTGCGGATGGGTTCTCTTTCAATGATAAAGGGCGTTTTGGTGCGGGAGTAATGGACATAACCAACTTGCTGAACACGCCGCCGCCGCCTGCCAAACACTTGGCTAATGTGTACAAAGAATCACCTGTAGCGCCACCCAAAGATGCCGGTGTTAGAGAGGTTTTTGCGCATCTATGGAATCGGTTCGGGGGTAAAAACCGCGCTTCAGCCACCGAGTCTTTTGACAGCGGATTGACTGCAAGGGGCAAGGTCGCCTTGGATTCCATGAGACGTTCTAGATCCTTTACAGAAAGTAGCACGAACGAAATAGGGGGAAGATCGGATCAGGAGATTCTGTTTGACCTATTCGATAACTAATAGAAATAAGATTTACCAATGGCATACTTTGATTTTCACTTTCATCCGGTATTCAAACGCGGAATGGTAGAATTCGAGGATCACTACCCAAGCGTGCGAACCCCCGATTCGCTCAAACCTAAATTCAAACTCGATCGAGGTTGGGCTGATAAAATCGATGACGAGCTCTTTCACATTTTAGAAGGCCAATGTGCCGTTGATCAACTAGAAAAGATTGTTCCGGTTGTTGGCTTTGCAGCTATTGCGAGCATAGAAAGATTCTTCACGAACAAGAAAGGGATATTCGGCAAGCTCTTGAACGGAGGGTTCACTGATCCCATGGATAAAACCTTCATGGACCTCATTCGAGTTGGGGAGATCAGTTACTACCATTTGTTCTTGAAAGAACTCAGTTTATATAGGATCCTGGCTGACGATGGGGCCATCAATTTCATTACGAGGCATCAAGAGCATAAAGACCTGCTTAAGGCCCCGCAGGGCATCAACGTGGCCTTGGCGATGGAAGGCGGGCATGGACTTTCTCGTTGCCTAATTGGCCGAGGTGGACAGCGGGATGAACGCGCTCAGCGCATGAAGACCGCTGACAACAAACCGATAAAGGAAACCCTTTGGAAAGACTTTATTGAACATCCGCTGCTGCCTGCACACCGCTCATTAGAGCACTTGCAAAAAGGATTGTGGAAGGAGAAGTTGGACCTACTGCTGCTTACCATTACCCACTTGCAGCACATCACGGAGCAGAAGTTAGCCACACACGCTTACGGCAT
>CAZPEQ010000125.1:0-7121 GCA_964585605.1 uncultured Weeksellaceae bacterium
TGTAGCATCAGGGCCTTCGCCCTGAACAGCTGCAATATTAGCATCTTCGCCCTCTTCCTCCTCGTAAAGGTCGGCATCGATCTTGGCAACGGCTGCTATTTGATCTTTTCCTCTCAAATCAATCAACTTAACGCCTTGAGTAGCACGCCCCATCACCCGTAATTCATCTAGGCTGAACCGAATAATGATGCCCGAACGATTGATGATCATTAAATGGTCTCCGTCACGCACTGCCTTAATGGCAATTAAAGATCCGGTCTTGTCGGTAATATTCAAGGTCTTTACGCCTTTGCCTCCACGGTTGGTGATACGGTAGTCATTCACATCACTGCGCTTGCCGTAACCGTTCTCACTAACCACCAATACGCTGGTGTCTTCCCCTTCTTCTACGCAGATCATTCCAATGACCTCGTCTTTCGGGCCTCCAAGCGTGATTCCACGAACACCACTGGAAGTACGTCCCATTGGACGCACTTTCTGCTCTTCAAAATGAATAGCCTTCCCCGATTTAAGCGCAAGTAAAATATGGCTTTGCCCACTTGTCAGTTTCGCTTCTAACAATTCATCTCCTTCACGTATCACAATAGCCTTAATACCGTTGGAACGCGGGCGACTGTACTTTTCCAAGCTAGTCTTCTTGACTACACCATTCTTCGTACACATGACGATGTACTGGCTATTCACGTACTCTTCGTCTTTCAGATCCCCGGTATTGATGTAAGCCATGACCTTATCGTCCCCAGGCAGTTGGATCATATTCTGAATAGCTCGGCCTTTGCTCTGTCGAGAACCTTCTGGGATGTCGTACACCCGCATCCAGAAGCAGCGGCCTTTTTCCGTGAAGACCAACAGGTAGTTATGATTAGTAGCAACGAAAAGATGCGCTAAGAAGTCTTCATCTCGAGTGCTGGAACCTTTCGCTCCTTTCCCTCCACGTCCTTGCGCACGATACTCATGCAACGGTGTTCGTTTTATGTAGCCCAAATGACTGATCGTAACCACTACCGTTTCATCCGCAATGATATCCTCCATGCGGAGGTCTCCGCTTGCATGAATGATCTCCGTACGACGCTCATCGCCGTACTTATCCTTGATCTCGGTGGTTTCCTTCTTGATGATATCCATACGCATACTCTCGTTATCGAGAATTGAACGCAAGTGGTCTATCAATTTCATTAACTCCGCATGCTCTTCGCGGATCTTATCTCGCTCTAATCCCGTCAGGCGTTGTAAGCGCATATCCAGGATCGCCTTCGCCTGCCTTTCTGACAACTTAAAGTTGCTCATCAAGCCTTCTCGAGCTTCATCAGGCGTTTGGCTGGCTCGAATAAGAGCTATTACCTCATCAAGATGGTCTAACGCGATCAGTAAACCCTCCAGAATGTGCGCTCGCTCCTCTGCTTTGCGCAATTCATAGGTGGTACGGCGAATCACCACATCGTGGCGGTGCTCCACGAAGTACTTGACCATGTCCTTCAAGTTCAACAACATCGGCCGACCCTTGACCAAGGCGATATTGTTTACGCTGAAGCTTGTCTGCAAGGCAGAGTACTTGTAAAGCTGGTTAAGCACGACTGAAGCCATCGCATCTCGCTTCACTTCATAAACCACTCGAATACCGTTACGATCACTCTCATCACGGATATCACTTATTCCCTCTACTTTCTTGTCGTGAACCAACTCGGCGGTCTTTCGGACCAACTCGGCTTTGTTCACCATGAAAGGCACTTCAGAGATGATGATCTTCTCTCTGCCCTTCGCATCTTCTTCAATACGCGCAAGGCCGCGCATCACCACCCGACCTTTTCCGGTCATAAAAGCAGCGTGTACACCATCGACTCCATAGATCTGCCCTCCTGTTGGAAAATCAGGAGCTTTTACATGCTCCATCAAGCCTTCAATAGCAATATCGTTATCATCGATATATGCAATTATGGCATTACATACTTCAGTCAGATTATGTGGCGGCATATTCGTCGCCATACCAACTGCAATGCCACTAGCACCATTAACCAAGAGGTTAGGGACTTTTGTAGGCATGACCGACGGCTCGGACAAGGAATCGTCAAAATTCGGGCGCATGTCCACCGTCTCCTTGTCAAGGTCGGCAAGCATTTCCTCTGCGATCTTCCTTAGCCGCGCCTCGGTATAACGCATCGCCGCAGGACTATCTCCGTCGATAGACCCGAAGTTACCTTGCCCATCTACCAGGGGATAGCGCAAGCTCCAGTTCTGCGCCATACGCACCATGGCATCATAAACACTGCTATCGCCGTGTGGATGGTACTTACCTAATACTTCACCAACGATACGAGCACTCTTTTTGTAAGGCCTATTACTAAGTACCCCAAGGTCTTGCATGCCATACAATACCCGCCGATGAACTGGCTTAAAACCATCACGAACATCAGGAAGCGCTCTAGACACAATGACCGACATCGAATAATCGATGTACGCCGAGCGCATTTCTTCCTCTATAGTGATTGGAATTATCTTCTCTCCGTCTGCCATTCTTGCACTTAAATTGAGCTTTGCACGTATTTTGTTGAGACCCTGTTCAACAGGGGCCCGTAAAAGGAGTCCGAAAGTACGAAAAGCCCCGCCATTAAAGGGCTTTTAATATCAACAACCTAAACACGGATATGTGGATAAAAGTTGGTATCCAAGAATAGCCTCTGGGCAGGCATTTTCTACTTTGGACGGCGCTGAAACAGGGTTATCTTGTGCAAGTGCAATGTTAGGCCGAGTTTTACAGATTGAAGCGAAGAAAATATGGACGCAAAATTCTCACCAAGGGTAAAAGAAGTGATCACCTTCAGCAGGGAGGAGGCTCTTCGACTAGGCCATGACCATATTGGCATTGAGCACATTATGTTAGGTCTCATTCGAGAGGGCGAAGGAACAGCAATGAAAGTTCTTCGTTCCTTAGATGTTGATACAGAGGAATTACGTCGAATGGTCGAGAACAGCCTTTCCGGCCCAACCCACAGTGCACCGCCTGACAAGGACAGGATAACCTTGGTTAAGCAGGCTGAGAAGATGCTGAAGATCACGTTTTTGGAAGCCAAGACATACAAGAGTTCGCAAATAGATACGGAGCATGTGCTGCTGAGCATTTTGAAAGACATGGACAACCTAGCCACGAGGGCTTTGAATAAGCTGAACGTTGATTATGACGCAGCACGACACGAAGTGGATAGCATACTCATGGGCAATGCAGGAGCTACGCCTACTGCCGAGTATGGAGACACGGATGATGAGGAAGAAGAATCTTCTGGATACTCATCTGGTCAAGGTCGTTCGCAGCGCAGACAAGGTGCAGGGGAGAGCAAAAGCAAAACCCCTGTTCTTGACAATTTTGGACGTGATTTGACCAAAATGGCGGAGGAGAACAAATTGGATCCGATCGTTGGTAGGGACAAAGAGATAGAGCGGGTTAGCCAAGTTCTAAGTCGACGCAAGAAGAATAACCCTGTTCTCATTGGAGAGCCAGGTGTAGGTAAGTCTGCAATAGCTGAAGGCTTAGCCCTTCGCATCGTTCAGCGCAAAGTTAGTCGCGTTTTATTCAACAAACGCATCGTGGCTCTGGATATAGCCAGTTTGGTGGCCGGCACGAAATACCGGGGTCAGTTCGAGGAGCGTATGAAAGCGGTCATGAACGAATTGGAGAATTCACCGGACGTGATCGTATTCATTGATGAAATACACACAATCGTGGGTGCTGGTGGCGCGAGTGGCTCACTCGACGCAAGCAATATGTTCAAGCCTGCCCTAGCGCGTGGAGAGATTCAATGCATCGGTGCAACCACCTTGGACGAGTACCGCCAATACATTGAAAAAGATGGTGCGCTTGAACGACGTTTTCAAAAGGTGATCGTAGAGCCCACCTCCATTGCTGAGACCATTCAGATCTTACAGAATATCAAAGAAAAGTATGAGGATCACCACAATGTGAATTTCAGCGATGATGCGTTGGAAGCCTGTGTAACCCTTACGGCCCGTTACATTACTGACCGCAACTTGCCGGACAAGGCTATTGATGCGCTTGACGAAGCAGGTAGCCGAGTACATATCACCAATATCGTTGTTCCGCAGAATATCATTGACATCGAAAAGAAAATCGAGCAAGTCAAGGAAGAGAAGAACAAGGTTGTGCGCAGTCAACGTTATGAGGAGGCTGCCAAACTAAGGGATACCGAGCGGCAGTTGTTAGAAGAACTCGATGCTGCTAAGCGCAAGTGGGAGGAAGAAAGTAAAGAACACCGAACCAATGTCACCGAGGATAATGTTGCCGAGGTAGTTGCTATGATGAGCGGCATTCCAGTTCAGCGAATTGCTGAAAAAGAGAGTGGTAAGCTGCAGCGCATGCGGGAAGAGATTGAAGGCACCGTAATCGGACAAGGAGAGGCCGTTACCAAGGTGGTGAAGGCTATCCAGCGTAACCGTGCCGGATTGAAAGATCCGAACAGCCCGATCGGTTCGTTCATTTTCCTTGGACCTACAGGTGTAGGTAAGACGCAATTGTGCAAAGAACTAGCCAAGTATCTATTCGACACAGAAGATTCGCTCATTCGGGTTGATATGAGTGAGTACATGGAGAAATTCGCGGTTACGCGATTGATCGGTGCGCCTCCCGGTTATGTTGGCTACGAGGAAGGCGGACAATTGACCGAGAAGGTGCGCAGACGCCCCTACTCTATCGTACTGCTTGATGAAATTGAAAAGGCGCACCCTGATGTGTTCAATCTACTGCTGCAAGCACTGGATGATGGTCATATGACAGACAGCTTAGGCCGTAAGATCGACTTCAGGAATGCGATTATCATTATGACCTCAAATATTGGCGCTCGGGATCTTGCCGATTTCGGCAGTGGTGTTGGCTTTGGAACCAAAGCACAAGAAGATCAAGAGGATAACAACCGTAGAGGTATTGTAGAGAAGGCCTTGAAGAAAGCCTTTGCTCCTGAGTTCTTGAACAGAATCGATGACATCATCATGTTCAACAGCTTATCTCGTGAGGATATTCATCAGATCATTGATATCGAACTGTCGCACTTGTATGGCCGGATCGGGGATTTGGGATACACGATCAAACTAACCGATACTGCGAAAGATTTCATTGGAGAGAAAGGATACGATAAGAAGTTCGGAGCCAGACCGTTGAAGCGTGCTATTCAGAAATACATTGAAGACCCGCTTGCAGACGAGATCATCAATAACCGCATTGAAGAAGGAGATAAACTGTCCATTAGCTTGAACAAAGCCAAAGATGGGTTGTCAATCAAGGTTACTAAATCAAAGAAGAAAGAAGCCGATACAGATGAAGAAAAGGGGCCAGAGGCTTAATTGAAGACGCCCCTGCCTGAACCTGTTCGTTCTCCGAACAGAATGTTGAAGCCCAGTCCGAAACTAAGGTACCTGTAAAAACCAGTGGTCAAGGAGTAAAGCTCTTGATCAGGATTGGCGCATACCAATTCGGGGCCGTAATTACCGGTATCAATCTCATACCCAACGGTCATGCCAAATGAGGTGTAATCATTCGCAAAAAAGTGTAGCGATACGGAGGGGTCGAAATGGCCCGTTTGCTGCGTTTGATCAGGACAGTCTGGAATTTGAAAATGGTATGTTGATAAGCCTACTTTCATATTGGCCTCAAACAGTGTAGCTGGCCCGATCAGTTTTTCGTAGAAAGCCTTTCCGTATACCACGGATCGAAAAATATCTCCTCCTCGATTCAGTGAATTCAAGGCCCCCTTGCCCCCAATTCCTAATCCCAGTCCGTTCCAAATGGGATATTGAACACCTAAATCCAAATTGATCACACTCTCGGTGAAATTTTTGAAGTCGTCGTTGCTCAGCTGGATCGGCAACTCGATCTCCCCTCGGAATGAGAAATTCTGTAGGTTTTGCCCATTACAGATAAACGCCGAGAGCGACAATATGATCAGAATAAGCTTCTTCATGAGCTTTTCAAGGTGAAAGCACGGGTTGTTCGTTGCGACTCAGTGCCTACACGAAAGGCATACTCGCCCGGCTCCACTCCTTCCAACGGACGTTCTAATGTAAAGTTGCCACTTGCCAAGGATTCTTGCTCCCAGGTCTTGATCACCTCGTTTTCCTTTGAGACCAGGTCAGTTTGAACAACGGTGGCTTCCGGAATCAACACATCAGCCTCCAAGCGTTGCGGATGATAAGCTACCCGAAGGCTCGTGAGCCAAGCCTGATTTGCCGGAGGTGCCGGTTCAGCAAACCAATTTGCCCACCTCTTATAAACTTGGAAAGCGATAATAAGAGTCGTGAGAAGTAATATGGCGAACAGAATCCGTTCAGCGGGCACTCCGCGCAGTTTCATAGCCGTCCTCAGCACCGAGAAGACGATCAGCGCGAGAAATAAACCAGCAAGTACATATTTCTTCCACATTACAGTATCATTACTCCTTCGATCTGAGCCACTTTTCTATACCGGGCTAACACTTCATCACTACTCATCATAACCTCTCTGACTGATAGACTTACAAATTTGCCAGTCCTTGAATACTTCCTAAGTATTTCAGCTTCTTCTGGGAAAAAGGCTTGAACTTGAAGAAGAATCGCCTCTTCTGGTTTCATGATGAATTTGAACAAGTAAACGGAAGGCCATTCATGAACCTCATCTAAGCGCTGTTGCAGTTTTTCAAATCCGTCTTCGTTCATCTTTAGGGCGTTGACAAAGGTAGTTACCTTGCAATTGAACCAATTCCCAACTTGCGGGTACAGGGTAACAGAAAAGCAGTAGAAATGGCCATTCGTTATATCATGTTATGTGCACTCATGCTCTTGTTAGCATGCGCTTCAGCACAGACAAATCCTGATACCCCAGCCGGTAAGGAAGAGGTATTGCCCTTGCCGCACGAAGAAGGTGTAAGCAAAGCAAAAGCGCAACAGAACGCCGATTACTGGGAAAACCAAGTACTAGAGAATAACCAGAGTAAAAATGCGCTTTTCAACCTAGTTATTGCGAATAGGCAGTTGGGCGCGGCCAACTTCTATTTGCACAACAACGCCGAGGTACTCGACATAACCGACTCCCTAACCGCAGTGGCGCCAGGATCATTTGAGGCCGAGTTTGCCCAATATTTGAT
>CAZPEQ010000126.1:0-7089 GCA_964585605.1 uncultured Weeksellaceae bacterium
AATTTGAAAGAATGGTCGCAGGGGTCTCAGAAGAAGAGTTGACCATATGTAGCAGAGTACTGCAACAACTCAGTGAGACCGAGTGCACGGCGGCTCCGGTCGTGTGATTTTCTAACGCGCTATACTCCCGAAGGGAAGGCATCTCATGATATGGTGGATAAAGACCATTAGGCCAATGAGCGCGAGCGAAAAATGATGGAATTAAATTGGTTGATTAGAGCAACCTTCTCATCTTTGTGTAATTGTTCTCCATAGCAACCAAAACAGCGGACATCTGAGGATGGCCGGTCTAGATCAAATACGATGAACTCGACTTTAGGAAAGCCAACAGGAAAACTAGGGATCTTGATGCCTGGGCTAGGAGCTGTTGCAACTACGATGGTAGCAGGGGTTGAAGCCATGAAAAAGGGTATAGGCAAGCCGGTTGGAGCCTTGACCCAAATGGGGCGAATACGCTTGGGCAAACGCACCGAGAAACGATACCCGTTGATCAATGAATTTGTTCCCCTACCAGGAATGAAGGACATTGTTTTCGGCGGATGGGACATTTATGAGGATGATGTATACCAAGCCGCGGTTAAAGCAGAAGTGCTAGAACCAGCTATGCTGGAAGCAGTTCGAGAGGAGCTGCAAGCGATCAAGCCTATGACGGCGGTTTTCGACAAAGAATATGTGCGAAACCTAGATGGGCCGAATGTGAAGCAAGGCAAGACGAAGGCTGAGTTAGCGCAACAGTTGATGGATGATATTCGTCAATTCAAGAGCGAGAATGACTGTGAACGCCTGGTCATGATCTGGTGCGGTTCCACTGAAAAATATATAGAAAGGTCTGCTGTGCATGAAACGATTGATGCGCTGGAAGCAGGTCTAGAAAACAACGACGAGTCCATTTCTCCAAGTTTGATATACGCCTACGCGGCGATCAAATGTGGCGTGCCGTTCGCAAATGGTGCACCTAACTTGTCCTGCGATATTCCTGCGCTAGTGGAACTGGCCAAAGTATCTGGAGTGGCAATTGCTGGGAAGGACTTCAAAACGGGACAAACCTTAATGAAGACCATTCTAGCACCGGGTTTAGAAGCGCGGGCGCTAGGTGTTGAAGGTTGGTTCTCAACCAATATTCTGGGCAATAGAGATGGTCTGGTTCTGGATGATCCGGACAATTTCAAGACCAAGGAGGTCTCTAAGCTCAGCGTGCTAGAACAAGTGTTAAAGCCAGAATCGCAACCCGATCTGTATGGCGATCTATACCACAAGGTGCGCATTAACTACTACCCGCCGCATGGCGATAATAAAGAGAGTTGGGACAACTTAGATATATTCGGTTGGATGGGCTACAAGATGCAGATCAAGGTGAACTTCCTGTGTCGTGATAGCATCCTTGCTGCGCCCATCGTGTTGGATCTGGCCCTGTTTTTAGATCTTGCGCAGCGTGCGGATATGAGTGGGATCCAAGAGTGGTTGTCGTTCTATTTCAAGTCTCCTCAAACGGCGGAAGGCCTGCCACCTGAACACGACTTGTTTAAGCAGCTCATCAAATTGCAGAATACGCTTCGTCACATTATGGGCGAAGACCTGATCACCCATTTGGGTTTAGATTATTATGAAGAGCTTGTTGATTCTTCTTACGCCTGAATGAATGGGTGCGGAGCTTAGCTAGAACAAGGACAAGTGTAATGAACACGACACTGGACAAGGTCTTAGCTAGTGTAGCCGGTATCGGCTTGATCGGAAAAGGATCCGGCACGATTGCCGCCGCCGCAGGGGTTTTCATTTGGCATTACTTCAAACTGGCTTCAGTACCCCTTCTTTTCACCGGTGTTGGTTTAATCGTGCTTTGTGGCATTGGAGTTCTGGTGGGTAATCGGGTTGAAGAGGAGTGGGGAGTTGATAGCAGCCGCGTGGTCATCGATGAACTTGCGGGCGTTGGTATCGCACTGTGGTCCTTACCTGCTGATTGGAGTTACTTAGTGCTGGCGTTTTTACTATTTCGGGTGTTTGATATAGCCAAACCCTTAGGCGTCAAACGCATGGAGAAATTACCCAAGGGTTGGGGTGTGATGGCAGATGATATTTTGGCCGGTATTTACGCGAATCTTATACTCCAGGTAGCGGTTGTTTCCCGCGCTATGTTCATGTAATGAAGACCTTGTTTCGCTCCCAGACATCGGCGTTCATTGCTTCGGCAGTTGATTTCTTACTGACCATTTTTTTGGTGGAAATTCCAAGCATGGCACCTAGACTGGCGAACCTGTCGGGCAATGTTACAGGTGGGGTCATTAATTTCATAATGAACAGGCAGTGGACCTTCATGGCCACGGATAGAAAAGTGGGTGTTCAAGCATTAAAGTATGGGTTGGTTTGGATCGGTTATATCTGGCTCAGCTACTGGGCCATCGTTATGGGAACGGAGTGGTTAGAGATACACTATTTAGTAGTTAAGGTCAGTTCTGCGATCATGCTGGGTATAGGGTATAACTACCTATTGCACAAACACTTTGTTTACAGCTAATGAAGTACGGGACATTCTTCAAAGGCTTGCTTGTTGCCATACTCTGCGTAGGTGGATTCTCCCTCCAAGCTGTGCTCGGGCAAACGGTCGTTAGGGGAGTTGTCATTGACGGAAACACCAATAAAGGTGTGCCGTTCGCCGCTGTTGTATTTGAAGGCACAACGATAGGGGTCGTAACAGATGTAGAAGGGAAGTACCTTATACGATGTGAGTCAGACAACTGCACCCAAGTGCGGTTTCAGAGCCTTGGCTACAAGACGATCTTTCGAGACGTCAATGTAGGCGAAGAGAATATCCTTAATGTTCGCTTAGAACCAAGTGCGGTGCAACTGCGAAGTGCTGTGGTAAAAGGGAAAAAGAAGAAGTACCGCAACAAAGACAATCCAGCTGTTGCACTGGTGCGGGAGGTGATCGCACGAAAAGACAGCAATCGGGTACAGAGTCATGACTTTGTTGAGTACGAAGAATATGAGAAGCTGCAAATGTCATTAAGCAGTGTTTCTGACAAACTGCAGAAAAGGAAGTTATTCAAGAAGTACGCGTTCATGTTCGAAAATGTGGACACCACCTTGATAGAGGGCAAATCAATTCTGCCCATGTATTTGAAAGAGACGATCACCCAGCGTTATTGGAGTAGAGACCCAGAACGAGAGAAACGTATGGTGAAAGGGTTGAAACGCGTGAGTTTTGAAGAGTTCATTGACGATGATGGATTGACCACCTACTTAACGCACCTTTACAACGACATTGATATTTACGAGAATAACATTCTCCTACTAACGAATCTGTTCCTCAGCCCGATCGCAGATGGTGCGCCAACTTTTTACGAGTTTTTCATAACGGACACCGTTACCGTGGATTCAGAACCTCTGGTGGAACTGTCCTTCATACCGAGGAACACAGCGGATTTTGTATTTCAGGGTTACATGCTGGTCTCTTTAGACGGTCAATACACGGTGCGCAAACTGGATATGGGCGTGAATAAGAACATCAACTTGAACTGGGTGCGGGAGTTACGTATCGATCAACGGTTCCAACGCGATGTTACGGGGCGCTATCCTATGGTTTACAGCCGCATGCGAGCTGACTTTGGCCTGAGTAATACTGGAGGAGGTATTTACGGTGAACGCAGTATCTCGCTCAAAGACTTGATCATCAACAAGCCGCGTACTGTTGAGTTCTATAAAGAGGAAGCTGACCCCGATTCGTTGCTAGATGTGAATGATCGAGGAGAGGAGTATTGGAGCCAAGCCCGGCACAGAGAATTGAGTAATGCAGAATCGAAGACCTATCAGAACATCGACAGCTTGAAGCAAATGCCCTCGTTTAAGCGAACCGTGGATATCGCCACCTTACTGCTGGCAGGATATAAAGGGTTTGGTTGGTGGGAATTAGGCCCTGTAAATACGTTCTACAGTTTCAATCCCGTGGAAGGTTTTAGAGGCCGTATCGGCGGGCGAACTACGCCCAAGTTCAGCGAGCGGCTCAACTTTGAAGGGTATACTGCTTATGGATTCAAGGATAAACGTTGGAAATACTTGATCGGGACAACCTACTCTCTTCCTGGATATTCGCTGTGGAAATTTCCAGTAAGAGCGTTTCGAGCAAGCTTTCAACGAGATACCAAAATACCGGGTCAAGAGCTCCAGTTCGTGCAAGAAGATTTTGTCTTGTTATCCTTCAAGCGCGGTATAAATGACAAATGGCTGTACAATGATATTTGGCGTTTCGAGTATTTGCATGAATTTGAAAACCACACGTCGTTCCGTTTTCAATACCTCAATTGGGAGCAAGCTGCTGCTGGGGGCTTGAACTTCTTCTTGAGTGATATTAACCTAGACCCAACTGCTGTGCAACAATTGGTTCGAACGTCAGAGGCCTCATTAGAATTGCGGATCGCACCCAACGAGAAATTTTTTCAAGGGAAGACCAACCGCATACCTATTGCGAACAAGCACCCGATCATCACCTTGCGAGCAAGTCAGGGGTTGAGAGACGTGTGGCAAGGAGAATACAATTACACGAACTTGCGCTTGAATGTGTACAAGCGGGTTTACCTATCTCAATTCGGGTACGCAGATGTTACTTTAGAAGGGGGGTATTTAGAGGGCCAAGTACCTTTCCCTTTGCTTACGATTCACCGGGCCAACCAAACATTCTCTTATCAACTGCAGTCGTATAACCTGATGAACTTTTTAGAATTCGTGAGTGATGAGTATGCCAGCGTAAACATTGGTTACTTTCTGAACGGTGCACTATTCAACAAGATCCCCTTGCTCAAAAAACTAAAATGGCGCGAAGTAGCCACGTTCAAAGCTATTTATGGTGGTTTGCGAGATGAGAACAGGCCCGAGTTAGATTCAACACTCTTGCGCTTTCCCACCGATGCTTTTGGTAGCACAACTACATTCGCTTTAGATGATGGGCCATATATAGAGGGAAGCGTGGGTATTGCCAATATTTTCAAACTATTCAGGGTAGATTTAGTGCGTCGCTTCACTTATTTGGATAACCCAAGTGTGGCTGAATGGGGTGTTCGAGGGCGGTTCAAGCTCGACTTTTAGTCCGATGAAACAGGAGGAGATAGTAGCCCATGCCGGGCGACAGCATTTGAGAGATAAAGCTCAACGGCTGATCTACAAGATCATCAATCCCTTTGTTCGGCTATTGGTACGAATAGGCGTTACGCCGAATATGATCACATCCCTTGGCCTCGCGCTCAACATAGCTGTGGCCGTCATATTCATAATAGGAGGGGAAATGGGTGACCGTGGTGATTATTCCTATATAGGATGGGCCGGGGCCTTGATCCTGTTCGCAGGCTTATTTGACATGTTGGATGGACAGGTAGCGCGGCTAGGAGGCGCCTCTTCGACGTTCGGTGCCTTATATGACTCGGTGATCGACCGCTACAGCGAGTTGATCGTTTTTTTAGGAATTTGTTACTATTTGGTCTCTCATGATTACTTCTTTAGCTCCTTGTTAGCGTTCATTGCGCTAATTGGTTCAATTATGGTCAGTTATGTACGTGCACGGGCTGAAGGCCTTGGGTCTGACAGCGGGGGGGGCGGTGTTATGCAGCGTCCTGAACGTGTTGTTTTAACGGGAATTTCTGCTTTGGCATGTGGATTGGTAGGTGGTGTTATTGGAGGAGATTATCAATATTGGGTGACTTGGCTTCCTTTTGCGATCTTTGAGACGATTTCCGTATTCACTGTACCAATTGCAGCGATGGCTATCTTAACGAATATTACAGCGATCAAGCGCATTCTTTCTGCAAAGCGTGGCCTGATCCAAGAATCGGTAGAATGACGAAAGCACTGCTTACTGCGCTCTTGTTTCCGCTTGTTTTTCAGGCAGATAGTGGCGTAGACATACAAAGTGTAGATAGTCTACCGATGGTGCAACACGACTATCCCACACCGAATGAGCCTGATATGCTCTTTTACATCCAGCGCAGTGTCAACGAGAATGCTATTGTTTACGCCCTGAAGAGAGATTCAAAGGGGAGGGTTGTTAAAGGGCGTCCGCTAGATGTTTACTGGAAGCGCTATCAAGAAGATGGTAGCCGGGCTGAGCTTGATTTCATACAGCGAACTTTCGCTTATGGCATACGCACGAAGGACAAAGGGGATCATTACGAATTACGTTGTGTTGCCTACGATGCAAAACCCTTGGTTCTGTATAAATCCAGTATTGCGGCGAATGATCCACGAGTGTATGCAGAAACGAGTGAGGGCATGATGACCTTGACCCGGATCTTCGTGCAGATCGAAGGCGGTACGTTTTGGCTGCCGAATGTCAAGTACGTTGAGCTGCACGGAACGAATGAGAATGGTAAAGTCGTGGTAGAACGGATCGTTCCATGATTCTGCGTCGCGGCGCTGACAGTGTACCCATTCTATGCCCTCGCAAATAACATTTTGGAAACGACTGCAAGTAGCAATTGCTGTAATTGCTGTTTACTTGTTCTTGGCCGCTCAACTGGTAGGCTTCAAGACGGAGCAGGTCGTACTTGGCGGCTTCTTCGCTTTGATGTACTTGTCGTCTTCTTTAACCCGAAGGTGGATTCTCGGGTTCTCTATTTTCCTCGTGTATTGGATCATCTTCGACTTCATGAAGGCCTTTCCTAACTACCTGGTCAACGACGTGCACATAGGAGATTTGTATGAATTGGAGCGCGGTTTGTTCGGCATAAGTGTGCATGAACAACTCCTTACGCCCAATGAATTTTTAGCACAACACACGCACCCGTGGCTTGACCTGTTGAGTGGTATATTCTACCTGTGTTGGGTGCCCGTTCCATTGGCGTTGGCCATGTATTTCTTTGCAACAGACAAGGGCAAATTCTTGCAATTTTCCTTGGGCTTCTTGCTGGTGAACTTGATCGGTTTTGTCGTTTACTATTTGTACCCCGCAGCACCGCCGTGGTATGTTGAGTTGCAGGGTTTTGCCTTTATCCAAGATACACCTGGCAACGTGGCCGGCCTTGGTCGTTTTGATGCGCTCACAGGCACTTCCATATTCAGTTCCATGTATGCCAAGAGCTCCAATGTCTTTGCTGCGGTTCCTTCATT
>CAZPEQ010000127.1:0-7072 GCA_964585605.1 uncultured Weeksellaceae bacterium
TGTGCCAATGGTTCCAGCCATATCAGCACCATAATCCATTTGGTACGTGGAACCAATTGCCTGGCAATTGTCTTCGATCACATACAGGTCATGGGCTTGAGCGATTCGCATGACCTCGCGCATATTCGCTGTTTGACCGAATAGATGGACCGGTAAGATCGCCTTGGTGTTCTTGGTGATCTTGCGTTCGACGTCAGCCGGATCCATATTGAACGTATCAGGCAGCACATCAACAAAAACAGGTTTAAGCCCGAGCAAGGCTACAACTTCCACCGTAGCCACGAAAGTGAACGCAGGGGTAATAACCTCATCACCAGGCTCTAAGCCCAAGGCCATCATGGCAACCTGCAAGGCATCTGTACCATTCGCGCACCCGATAGCATGAGGAACTTCGAGAAAATCAGCCAGTTCTTTCTGGAAATCTTTTACGGCCGGGCCGTTGATGTACTGTGAGGAACGAATAACACCCAATACAGCCTCATCCACCTCGGACTGGATCTTCTCGTATTGGCCGACCAGGTCGACCATTTGGATCTTTTTCATGTGGGATCAATTAAGTCGCGAAGATAGCTGGCCTACCATATCCGCAGAAGCGCACAAACGCCATTCACACACACGTTTATACACAATGCCGCGTTACATTCGCACTATGTCCGCCAGAAGTTTCTGTATTGCATTGGCTACCGTATTAATCTGGGGTAGCGCCTCAGCCCAATTCACCGTGAAAGACACAGCGGCAACGGCTCTGTTACCCATGACCTTTGCTTACTCCTATCAGCTACCGGCCGCCGACCTCTCTCAACGTTTTGGAGCGAACCACAGCCTGTCCTTCAGCGCGGCGTACAAATTTCGCAGCAATTATTTGTTAGGGGTACAGGGCGCCTTCATTTTTGGCAATCAAGTCAGGCAACCAGGATTATTGCAGAATGTGATCAATTCCCAAGGCCAGATATTAAGTACAGATGGCACTCCAGCTGGCGTGTTGATCCAACAGCGTGGATATTCGGTATTGGCCTATGCCGGAAGAATCATCTCCGTAGCCGGACCTACTAAGAATTCTGGCCTCATGCTGCGCTTGGGCGGAGGCGTCCTGCGCCATAAGATCCGCATTGAAACGCAGAACGATGTAGTTCCGCAGATCGAAGATGAGAACCTAGAGGGGTATGATCGACTTTCAGCAGGGCCTGCGGCTTACTTATTCGTTGGGTACCAGCATTTCGGCAAGAATAGGCGCGTGAATTTCATGGTTGGCTATGAGATCATCCAGGGGTTCACAGAACCGCTTCGTGCATTCAACTTTGACACGGAGCAGGCTGACACGGACACGCGCCGAGATGGGCTCAACGGTCTGCGCTTCGGGTGGACCATTCCTATATACACACAGAAGTCTCAACGCATATTCTTTAACTAATGCCGCTTGGCTATGATATTGGCGTTCGAGGCTATCGGCTCGCTATATCGCTGGCTGCACCGTTCAAGAAGAAAGCGGCGGATTGGATCGCGGGTCGAAGAGGACTTTGGGATCGCGTAGAACAGGCTGACCTTGCTGGGTGCATTTGGATGCATTGCGCCAGTGTTGGTGAATTCGAGCAAGGGCTGCCCATACTGGAGCGTCTCAAACATACCTACCCGAACAAGCATATCTTGGTGACTTTCTATTCTCCAAGTGGCTACCAAGCAAAGAAGCACCACCCCATTGCCCTCCATGTGGATTACCTGCCACTGGATACGGCCCGCAACGCCAAGAGATTTCTAGAACTCGTGCAGCCTAGTCTTGCCCTATTTGTCAAGTACGAATTCTGGCACCATTTCCTAGATAACTGCAAGAAGCGTTCAATACCCACGTATTTGGTTTCCGCGATTTTCAGAAAGGAGCAAATTTTCTTCAAGTGGTATGGCGGAACGGCACGTAGCATGTTGACGCGTTTTGATCGCTTGTTCGTGCAGGATGAAAATTCTGTGCATTTGTTGCGGGAGGTAGGTATTACCCAAGTCGAACGAACAGGCGACACGCGTTTTGATCGTGTTGCCGCTATAGCTGATCACCAAAAAGAAATTCCTTTAGGTAAGAGTTTCGAACGGGCAAGTGACCATTTGACTTTGGTGGCAGGCAGTACGTGGCCTCAGGGTGAGCGCATGCTGTTGGAGGCGCTCACTAAATTGAAACGACCCATGCGCCTATTGATCGCACCCCACGAACTAGGCGAAGAACGATTGGATGAATTGGAGCAATTACTACCGGCACCTCGTGACCGATGGTCACGATTGCAGCAAGTACTTAAAGGGCTGTTCAATCCTCAAGACGACACGTTTCCAAGACCTGACTCACTCCCTAATGGAGACCCTTTGGATATACGTAGCCTGTTGGTCGACGAAATGGGTTTGCTTTCGCAACTCTACAAGTACGGCGACATTGCCTATGTAGGCGGTGGTTTCGGAACGGGCATACACAACACCTTAGAACCAGCTGCACACGGCAAGCCCATTCTTTTTGGACCTAACTACGCGCGCTTTGCGGAAGCAAAAGGCCTGATCGATGCAGGAGCTGCTTGGAGTGTTTCCTCCGTTGAGGAACTCCAAAATATGCTGCAACAAATGGCAGATGACCCAAGAGGAATCAAGACGGCTGGGGAGAATGCTGCACGCTATGTTGAAGACAATAAAGGAGCCACCGAGCGCGTTGTCAGTGTTATCGAATTGCGGATGACATCGGGGAAGTGATTACCTTAGGTACCCCTACTTCCCACATATAATGAGATTATTATTAGCCCTCTTTTCACTTTTTACAGTGCATTCCGCCTCGGCAGGACACATTTCTGCAGCAGAGGTCCAATATGAACACCTCTTTGATTCCACTTATGCAATCACCATACATGTGTGGAGTAACGCGGCTACGCCATCGTCAAACCTCCTTCAGCTATTCATCGGGTCATTCGACACACTTGTGGTTGAGCTATCTACATCAACAATTATAAGCGCAGGCCAAGGATGTTTTGGGCAGGGTGTTCGGCACAACCGATACGATACAACCTACACCTTTCCGGGCGCAGGGTCTTACTTGCTACGTACTCGTTTATTCAGCCGTAATGCGGGTCTTCTGAATATACCTAACTCGGTGCAGGAACCGCTATGCGTGAAGGCAGAGCTCATCATAGGAAATAATAACTCGGCCAATAGTTCAGTTGCGTTCTTACAACCCGCATTGAACTTTACGCATATTTGGGGTGTGGTCCAACATGACCCCTTAGCCTTTGAGCCGGATGGAGATAGTTTGCATTTCGAATTGATAACGCCTCTGGGGGACGGGTGCGACCCGATCGATGGTTATAATTTTCCTCATGAAGTTGGATCAAGCAGCGGCTATTCTTGGGTCGATCCGGTTTCAGGGGTTTTTACGTGGGATTCTCCATTCTTCGTGGGAGAATATGTGATCGGGATCAAGGTCTCCGAATGGAGAAACGGCCAATTTGTTGGATCGACCATACGGGACATGACCCTCTGCATCACCTCTGATATCGTCAACAGCATTTCAGACATCGGGTCAGGAAGCGATATCAGTCTACTGCACCTAGAACAAGGCCTCTTTGAAATAGCTGATGCTTCCAGTAGGAACCTCACTTGGCAGGTATTCGACCAAACCGGTAGAAGGATCGATCAAGGCAATCTTTCAGCGGCTACGCTAGTCGATATTCGCTCAGCTACTTCGGGCATTTATTCCCTTGTTGTGGCAGAATCCAATGGCGAGCAGCATAAGGTATTTAGGGTCTTGCGCTAAACACTTCGGTTATATTTCCTTTAGTATTTCCGCTGCTTTTTTTCGCAACGCAACGAGGTCATATCCAGCAGGTCCAGTTGCACCCAAATTGGACTTGGACAGCTTCTCCCCTGCTTCACTTTGCAGTAGTTCGTGGTGTAGAAAAACAATGTGTTGAAATGTGTTCAATTCCAGTAAACCAGCCAAGTGCAATTGAATAGCGGTTGACGATAACAGGTCCTTACCGCGAACAATGCAATTGATACCGTGATCCACGTCATCAGCCAAAGAAGCGATCTGGTACGCTGGTAAGCCATCTCTCCTTCTCATTATTGAGTCACGCATTTCTTTGCCGAGGTCAACGTGAAGTGTCCCCTTGTATTCAGGAATAGCAATTACCACAGGATCCAACCTTAAACGGAGCGAGGCATTTGGCGTATCCAATGGAAGTCCCTTATCTCTGCACGTTCCAGGGTAAAGCCCATCGGTACTTTTATCGCGAATTTGTTGTCGCGAGCAGGTACAGGCGAACAGGTGGCCGCGCGTTTTTAGTTGATCGATAAGTTCATGGTATCTACCTACTCTACTCCGTTGACTGAAATCACGCAGATGTTCTTCAATGTGCTCCGGCCCTTGATCAATGTTCAAGTCTAGTTTGCGCACTTGCTCAAAGATGTCCTCGAGGTAATCGCGCCTTACCCGGAGGCTATCGAGGTCGTCGATGCGCAATCGGATCGAGCCATTCGTTTGCTCTGCAAGCAATTGCACAATGAGAAAATTAAGGATATTGCCCGCATGCAAAAAACCGCTCGGCGTAGGCGCAATGCGGGTGCGCATTGGCACAGGAAAGACATGCGTATGGTCTTGATCAACGGGCATGCTTTCGTATGACATACATCATGAAACCATATTCTTCACCTGTCTCCTTTAAACTGTACGGAACTTCATGACCGGCATCATACCGTGTCCGCAGTAATAGCAGGTCATCACTTTCATCTTGGCAACGCAGTTTTGACAGGAACAAAAGAGACTCATCCACTGCCGTACGCTGATCAAAGTAGGACGCGCGCGCGAACACACTTAGGTTCGGTTTTTCAGTAAAAGCATCAATTGGCGAGTAGTGCTTCAGATAATCACTCACCTCTGAATCCTCTGGATTTCCCCATTCCTGGTAATCCGCACTAGTGAGGTATCGATCAGGATCTGACATGGATGCATGCACGTTCAAAAATGAACGGTCCATGATCACACCACCATACAGTTCTGCCGCAGTATTGACCATCACGCCCATAAGCAACCCACCTGCACTAACACCCTTCGCGAAAGTTTGGCCAGGCGGAACATTGAACTGCTCTTGCACGTGTTTCGTTGCCTGTACAAAATCAGAGAATGTGTTCTGCTTATTTAATTCCTTACCACCGTAGTACCACTGCTTGCCCTTGGCACTACTTCCACGGATCGCAGGAAATGCGAGTACGACCCCACAACGTGCGTAAGCCACCTTCTCTCGTTCGAACAAGGGCACTGGCGTACTGCCATATGCACCGTATCCCTGCACCAACAGTGCCGTAACACTGTCTTTAATTGCCGCCTTGTCGTATACCAGCAACACGGGTATGCGCTCACCATCAACCGCATTGGCATAGACCACTTTCTCTTGTAAGTTGCTTGACTTGTCCCAATACCCCAACTCTTCCACATCATGTTTCTCCAACGCTCCTTTCTCCGTGTCAACAACAAACGATTTCCATGGGCGAATCGCTGACTCTGCGGAAACTTGCAGTTCCCCTTCACTTGATTCGGGCTTAATAAGATCGATGTAAACCGACTCCTCACCTTTCCGAAGGAACTTGGCCTTTCCTGTTTCCAGTTCAACCTGTACCAATGACATGCTGAATTCCCAGTAAGTGGAAAGTACCAAGTATTTCCCCCTTACATAGAACTCTTCGATCATTTTATCCGCGGTGTAAACCGTTTCCGCAACTCCACTTGGAAGGTCAATGCTAATGATCCGATCAGACGATTCAAGACTTTGAACGTGGGCAAAGATCTTATCATTCCCTTTAAAATGATCTGGGGTGACTTTAACATCTTGTTCCCATTCGGTAAGCTGTTTGAAGTCGCGGGTCTTTTCATTAAAAGTCCACACCTCGTTGCTCTCACGAGAATCTCGCGTAACAAATATGTACGCTCCAGATGCACTTGAAGCCAGTTCTAAATCGAACTCAACATCCGTTTCTTTGAATAGAAGCTTATCCGTTGAAACGGGTTGGCCAATACGGTGAAGCCATACCCGATCAACATGACCACGTTCGTTCATGCTTGAGTAGATCAACAAGCTATCATTGACTAGTGCGACATCATTGACCTGCGTGATACTATCCAAAAGTTCGTGCGTTCGCGCATGTCTGGTCTTCAATATGTGATACGGGTCGGTAAGGGTATAGATGAGCAAGCTTTCGGAAGTTCCGTTGTGCAGTATGTTCACGATGCGCGCATGATCGAGCATGCTGCGTTCCTCGGTGAGATCGATCCTGAATTCGGAGACCGAATCGCTAATGAACTGATACAAAACGATATGGCCTATGCTATCACGGTCGGTATAGTATTCCCCCGCCTTTCTTGTCGTTCCCTCAGTAGCGGTGACATCTCGTTTCAATACACGCAATGCAGTGGTGGTGAAGCGTCGTTCGTCTTCTCCCATTTTGGCCAGGACCAATTTGGCATAGTCATCCTCTTCCTTCAATGCGTTCTCGAACTGTGCTGAATCCAAGACAGCTCCTGTACCCGCCTCAAAAACGTCCTGCATACATCGGCTCACTGTGGGTTCCTTGATCTCTTCGATGCGTAGGTTCGCCAATTCGTATTGCTTGGATAAGGGAAGGTCTCTAGTCAGCGAGGTAACATCTTGTTCTCGCAATGAAACATATAGGTTCGTTTCTTCGAATTCCTCCCAGAACTGCGCTTCGTATGATGTGTTGAACTGCCGCAAGGTCATGTAGCGCCAGGGAAACTCATCTGAACTGAGATGATCGAACTCGTTGGCCTGAGGTGGCGCTACGTAAAGTTCTCGTCGTAGCTTAATCGATACGTTGTTCGGATCATGAAAATTGTACGCTGCCTCGTATGTTACATTCGCTAACACATAACCATCAGGTGTAGGTTGGTAGTTGACCGTATAGGTGTAACCTAGCTGATCGATATATCGATGATTTGTTTTGTATCCCACCACAGCCGGGTCGAACACGGATCGACAAATTGTTCTGACAACTACCAGATCTTCAACCGAAATATACATGACGCCTTCATAGAAAGCGG
>CAZPEQ010000128.1:0-7024 GCA_964585605.1 uncultured Weeksellaceae bacterium
GAATACGTCCACAAAAACATCGTCGATGGAAACACCTCCGCAAGGGCCATTGTCGACACTCCAACGAAACCTATTTTGACCTGCCCCTAAATTCGTGACGGAGGTCGTTGGATCATTCGGGTTGGTGATGGTACCCGAACCACTTATCAGACTCCAAGTACCAACCGCTGGAGTAGTGACCGCACTGCCGTTGAGTGTTGCTGAGTTGCCTGGCCCGCACACTTCTATATCCGTTCCTGCATTAGATCCTTGCTGTGAAGGACTGAAGTTGACCACGGTCATTTGGTCAGTAGTTATGCCACAGGTGCCATAGTCAACTGTCCAGGTGAATACATTGTTACCGGGGTCCAGGTTACTGACGAATGCAGTTGGGTCATTCGGATCAGAAAATGTGGCGCCTCCTGTTGTAGACCAAGAAGCGTTGACGTTCGTAGAAGAAATTGACCCTTGCAAGGTGGTCGACCCACATGCTGTGAGGTCAGGGCCGGCATCAGCGGGTTCAAATGCCTCTGTTACGGTGACCACATAGCCGTAAACATTCTGCCCACTCAATAAACAGGCATCGTCCTGCACTTCCACCGTGAACAAGAATTGACCAAGCTGAGCTGTGGTGGGGCTCCAACAAAAAGTACCTATGGTGGGATTGTTTCCTGATACAGTGAAGGTCGCACCAGGAACTCCACCGTTCCACGTCATGCTCAGATTCGTCCCTGGATCAGCATCTGTACCGATCACGTCGAAGCAAATATTCTCGTCAGCACACAACTCAGCGGTAAATGAACCTGTACCATCTACTCCGGTAGCCACTGGAAAATTATTTGAACAGGCAAGGGCCGTTATCTGAATATCCCGCAGATATTCGCCAATCTGAACCCCAGCGCGCCACTCTTCTACTTTTACTGTAAGTACCGCGACCTGCTGCTGGTTCGGCACAAATGAAATGGTACCTGTCACGGGGTCAATAGCAACTGCATCTGCACCGCCATTTGTGAGAATCGGTTGGCTTACGGTATGACCTGCAGCGAAAGGAGCAGGATTATTGATCCCCGTATTCAGCGGTTGAATAATAGAAAAACTCAGGCTATCTCCATCCTGATCGCTAAAGCCATGATTATAAAAATTCGGTTGTCCTACACAAGTGAATGGTGTAGGATCGGTCAGAAATATGGGTGAGTTGTTGCAGATATCCACTGTATTATCCACCTGCGCATACAAGAACATATTCTGACTTCCTGGATTCTGGAGAGAGGTAATCGCGTTGTTACGGCAACAGATCACTGTAGAGAACATGAAATCTGTTCCACACAAGGCCCAAGGTTGTAGGTCAATTACGGCTTGATAACGGTATCTTTCAACGCCAAAGGTGCCTGCCGGATCATTACAAACATCTAACGCGCCTATGCATATAGGGGTAACAATAGCAACATCTAGAAATGGTGCTGGCACATTAAAATCAACTTCGCATTGCGCAGAAGTAACATTAATGGTAAAGCTGTTAGGAGCTGGAATGCCATTGCAATCCCGATAGAACGTGTTGGTGACCAAATACTGGTTGGGGCCTACACAAGTGAAGGTGATATCACCACCCATGGCATGTGTTGCCTGAGCCGTCTTAGCGGTAAGTAGCGAACCGACGAGAAGAATTGTAAGTAATAGCACTCTGTTGGACAGAGCAAGCACAGCGTTCAAACGCATTACAGGAAAGTGGTTATTTACCAAACGACCATACATGTTGATACGTAGGAGAGGTCAAAGACGACCCGACAATATCTACATGAGGCTCAAACAAAAATAACCGGGGACCTAGCTGGTCGTGTTGACGCCGATGACAGTTGTTAACATCACCGTGTTACAGCTAAAAGTACTTATGCGATAGCGCCTTTTAAAGACCTAACAACACCTCTTCATGCGACCTTCCTCCAAAGATCATGCGCGTTGGGTCTTCCAACATTTCCTTCACTTTGTACAAAAAACTTACCGATTCTTTCCCGTCGATAATACGGTGATCATAGGAAAGCGCTACGTACATAACGGGTCTTACTTCCACCTTGCCGTTCACAGCAACCGGCCGCTCAACGATATTGTGCATACCCAGTATAGCACTTTGTGGCGGATTGATTATTGGCGTGGATAACATGGAACCAAACACCCCACCATTGGTAATGGTAAAGGTGCCTCCACTCATTTCATCAATAGAAAGTTTGCCATCACGCGCTTTGATCGCTAAGGCTTTAATGCCAGACTCTATCTCAGCCATATTCAGTTGCTCTGCATTGCGCAAAACAGGAACCATTAAACCTTTAGGCGAGCTGACGGCGATACCGATGTCTGCATAATCGTGGCTGATCATTTGATCTCCATCAACCATTGAGTTGACAGAAGGAAAAGCATTCAACGCTTCGCAACATGCCTTTGTGAAGAAGGACATAAAGCCAAGCCCTACTCCTTTTTCCTCTTTGAACTTCACCTTGTACTTTTTCCTGATCTCCATGATCGCAGTCATGTCCACTTCATTAAAAGTGGTTAGCATGGCCGTTTCATTTTTAACCGCGACAAGACGTGTAGCGATTTTTCTACGCAGCGAACTAAGTTTCTTATTCTCCGTGTTACGCGTACCACCCCAACCTGCAGCCGCGGATGCATCAAACCCACCAGCCAAGTAGGCGACCACATCTTGCTTGGTCACACGACCACCAACACCTGAACCCGGAACCGACCCATTTGCCACGCCATTGTCCGCCATCATCTTTCGCGCAGCAGGAGATGGATGTCCTTTTGCAGGATGATCGGTAGCAACTGGCACTGGCGTTTTTTTCTCTGGTGCCGGAGCAGCGGCTGGGGCTGTTGGAGCTGGTGTTGAAGGAGCGGCAACTTCTTTCTTCTTAGCTGTTCCTTTGACGGAAGTATCTACTGATGCAACGATCGCACCCACCTCAATGGTTTCTCCTTCACCAGCCTTCAAGGAGATCGCCCCGCTATCTGTAGCAAGCAACTCCAATGTGGCCTTATCAGAATCGATCTCAGCTATGACCTGATCTTTCTCCACGTACTCACCATCAGTTACCATCCATTGGGCGATCTCTACTTCGCTGATCGATTCACCTGGACTTGGAATAGGAATATCCACCTTCATTGTGTTGCTCTACTGTAATTGGTTCAGGCAGTAGCCTTTGCTTTCTTGTTTTTCTTTCGGAATGCTCTTGCAACGATATCTGCTTGCTGAGCTGTTGAACGCTCAGAAGAACCCGTTGCAGGTGCTCCACTTGCCGGTCTTGCGATCACCTCAAGTCTTACCGGGAAATACATGGCTAAATAAGGCCAAGCCCCCATATTCTCAGGTTCTTCTTGAACCCAGACAGGTGGTTCCGCTTTACTGTATTTATCCAGAACGGCTATAATCTGATCAACTGGTAATGGATGTAACTGTTCAATACGGACCAGTGCCGTATCCATAGCTTTCGCCTCTTCTTGTTTCGCCAGCAAATCGTAGTAGATTTTGCCCTGACAAAAAATGACCTTACGCACATCCTTGGCTTTAACTACCGTATCATCAATCAACTCTTGGAAACCACCATGCGTTAAATCGCTCAGTTTGCTGATACACTTCGGGTGGCGTAATAAGCTCTTTGGAGTGAACATGATCAACGGCCTTCTAAAGGAGTAGGCCAGTTGCCTGCGCAGGATATGAAAGAAGTTTGCAGGTGTGGTACAATTCGCAACGATCATATTTCCGTCCGCGCAAAGGCTCAAGAACCTTTCCATTCGTCCACTGGAATGCTCAGCACCCATGCCTTCATAGCCGTGTGGCAATAGCATGACCAAGCCGTTCATGGCATTCCATTTTTCCTCCGCAGCGCATAAGTACTGGTCAAGAATAATCTGTGCGCCATTTACGAAATCTCCGAACTGCGCTTCCCAAATGGTTAAAGCACCGGGTAAGGTAAGTGCATAGCCATATTCAAACCCAAGCACGGCATACTCGCTAAGCAAGGAGTTGTAAATCTCAAACCGCGCCTGTTTCTTGGATATATTGTTCAGGTGGATATACTCTTCTTCGCTGTCTTCAACCTTAACCACAGCATGCCGATGGCTGAACGTACCACGTTCTACATCTTGGCCTGAAAACCTTATTGGATGACCATCATTCAGCAAGGAACCATAAGCCATCAATTCCGCCATACCCCAATCGAGCGCATCCTCTTCGAGCATTCGCTTTCGGTCTTTCAGGATGCGTTCTAGCTTCCGGAAGAATTTCTTTCCACTAGGGACTTCGGTTAATTTTTCCCCAATTGCAAGCAAGGTTTTCTTCGCAACACCCGTTTTCGGAGATTTTTCGAAGACACTATAGGCAGGTCTCTTAAAGTCTTCCCACCGATCGGCCATGAACGGCGTGATGGTCGCTTGACAGATCTCCTTCGATTCACTTAAGCGTTGGTCAAGCATTTCACTGAACTGCTTTTCCATCTCTTTCGCCAAGTCAGCTTCAATCACACCTCCTTCCTGTAATTTCTGCACGTAGATAGTCCGAGGGTCAGGGTGTGACGCAATAGCCTTATAGAGTTGGGGTTGCGTGAATTTGGGTTCGTCGCCCTCGTTGTGACCATGCTTGCGATAGCATAAGATATCGATGAATACGTCTTTCCCATACTTCTGCCTCCAGTCCAACGCCAACTTCATGACATACGCCAAGGCTTCAACATCATCACCGTTCACATGAAATACGGGAGAGTGCGTGACCTTTGCTACATCAGTACAATACGTGCTAGACCGCGCATCTAAGTAATTTGTTGTGAAACCGACTTGATTGTTGATCACCAAATGAATCGTACCTCCCGTGGAATAACCCTTTAAGCTGGCCATTTGAACCACTTCGTAAACGACTCCTTGCCCCGCAATAGCCGCATCACCATGTATTAGTAGAGGAACTACACGACCTCGATCTTTCTTGTGGTCTTCATCACTGATGGCTCGAGCAACTCCCTCAACCAATCCATCCACACTTTCCAGATGAGATGGATTAGGTACTAAGGTTAGTTTAATCTTCTTTTTTTGGTTGGTCACAACCTCACTGTTGTAACCCATGTGGTACTTCACATCTCCTTCTACAAGTGCATCTGCATAGTCCTTTCCTTCAAATTCGCTAAAGATGTCTCGGTAGGTTTTATTTAGGGTATTGGCCAGTACATTCAAGCGGCCTCGGTGCGCCATACCAATGACGATATCTTCAATACCGTGTTCATCTGCACCATATTCAATGATAGTATCAAGTCCAGCAATCAAGGTTTCAGCACCTTCAATAGAGAATCGTTTTTGGCCAATGAACTTCTTTCCAAGAAATTGCTCAAAGACAGTGGCCTGATTTAGTTTGTAGAGGAATTCTTTCTTCTCCTCAATACTAAAGTCTGGCGTATTCTTCACCTCCTCCATTCGCTTTTGCAGCCAATTCACCTTCTCCGGCTTGCGAATGAAGACGTATTCCACGCCAATGCTCTGGCAGTATGTCTGATCCAGATGCGCAATAATATCCTTGAGCTTAGTTGGCCCCAATCCTATTTCTGAACCTGCCTCAAAAACAGCTTCCAAATCGCCCTTGTCGAGACCAAAGTTCTCGATATCCAATGTCGGCGAATATTTGCGCCTCTCCCGAACCGGGTTTGTTTTCGTAAACAGGTGTCCACGCGTGCGGTACCCGCTAATTAACTGAAGGACTTTTAGTTCCTTACCAAGCTGCTCAGGCAGTTGGCCACTTTCCGCGTAATTAATACGCGCAAATTCAAACCCTTCAAAAAATTTCTGCCAACTGACATCTACCGAAGTAGGGTCTTGCAAGTATTGCTGATACAGATCATCTACAACCGCACCATCAACATTGCTCAGATAAGAGTATTTATCCATTCAAAAGCCTATGGACTGCAAATTTAGGGATACCCCGGGGATGACCCCCATGAATCCCGTTTTCTTTAGGTTGGTTGTCAACAACGTAAGTTATCTATTGAAAAGCCACTGAACATTGCATCACCATTGGAATGTTGAAAATCATTGTCCCTCGGTCTGTGCATACAGCACTATTTTTGAATTTCAGAAAACCTGAATCTGCAATCATGATCCGTTCAACACTCCTCTCCAGTATATTCTTAACACTTGCTACCGTTGGTTTTGCTCAGTACGGCGCGTACGACGCATCAATGGCCAAGTCAGTCTCAAACACCGAGTTGATCGTAATTCTTGAGAATGGCAACCCTGTTGCTAGTGCGGCGTTAAAAACGGCCGTGGAGCAATTCTGGACCAAGGGTGATTTTACATTCAGCACACCTGGTGACCTTGCTGCATCAGGCTTCCTGCCTGGCAAAACCTATCTAGCACATCATATCGTGCAAGACCCGAAGCGGTTTGAAATGAATTACCTAAGCTTGGTGCAAGGCTGGAAGATGAAGAAAAGTCAGCAAGTACTGAGTGATGGTAACGGGCTAATGGAGGTTCCAGCAGATCAAGTCATCGCTTCTATTCTGTTTGACCCGGAAGCTGTTAACACCACAAGCTCTCCGATGATGGGTATTTATGTGAAACACCTTCAAGACTACGTTGACCAAGTGAGCAAAGGAAAGATAAGGGATCAAACAACGGCTGATCGCCTTTACGGGAGTCGTACGCGCATGGTCAAGGAAGGAACGTTACAGTTGAGTAAAGGACATGTAGACAAGACTTTCCCGGATGAGGCCTCTGTAAAAGAGGTGTTTTCTAGCTCGTACGCCATTAAGAACCAAGGAGAGGTCATGGAGCTGGTTCAAGCGCCGACAAAGGAAATCAACGTAGCTGACGTTGTGCTTACAGGTGAGTACAAAACAAAACATTGTTTCAAGCGTGTGTTTAATGCAGCAACGGGAGAATTAATGTACCTCGCCGATGAGCCATCACTCCAAGGTAAGAAGGAAGGCTTCTTAATTGACGATATGAAATCCATTGCTCGTGCGCGTTGAGGCACCTGTCTTTGTATTCTAACTTATTTCTTGATTAAGGGTTTATC
>CAZPEQ010000129.1:0-7010 GCA_964585605.1 uncultured Weeksellaceae bacterium
GCATGTACAGTAGCAACGCACCGTGACCGCAGCCCACATCAAGGATCGGCGTATCCCATTTGAGCATGCCTTTACGCATCCACAGAAATTTTGGAATCCACTTTCCGAGGATCGCGCCCAATATACTTGGCTGTCCTGTGCGGTAAGCGATGACCCCACGTACGACCATATCCTGCACTTTTGTTTTAACTGTTTCCTTTGATGCACTAGGAACGAACGAATAGTAACCTTTAGGATAAAATGGAGCCATATCTTCGGGCGGCGACAAAAGCATCATTGCCTTGCAAGACCCACAAACCAGATACGAGAAATCACCCCCTTGGGCGAACATTTTCTCCTGTGCGGTAAAACGTTGGTTCCCTTCCTTGTTATGGCAAATAAGGCAGGCACTGGGTTCATCCTCGAAATGCGGTTTGCCTTCCTTCTCTTCAACTGGCACCTCCATTAAAGCAAGTTACGACAAACCTTTGTTGCAACATTCTTCGTACTTATTACGTCTGTAGTCAAAAGATAAACGTTGTGGGAAGGGAAATAACCGTGCTAAGTATTGGTGATCCGCGCAAGATCAGTACATGGTCTAACGTGCCGTTCTTCTTTGCCAAGCATCTAGAGGAGGCAGGTTGTACGGTGCACCATGCCGACATAGGCCCTAAGCGTTGGTTACAAGTTCCTTACGACCTCTTATTCAAGGTACTAGGGCAATTGGGCTTGCGAACCGAACACCGATTCTTTCGAAGCAAGTTGAATGCCGTGCTAACAGAACGGTGTATCGAACGCGGTTTAAAGGAGCATAGCAGCAGTCTACCTGTCTTTATGACGTACTCGTTTGGTGCTCAAAAATTGAATCGCCCTTACGTGTTGTTCAGCGATCGCACATTCGCCCACCATATTGAGTACTTCCACGACCGCCCGCCAAACCTTCTTGAGCGTAAATGTGCTAAGCGGGAAGAAAGCAATATGCACAGTGCGGCTATGATCGTATCGTTGTTCCCTGAAATGGCGGATAAGCTCACTGCGAAGCACGGTGATCGCGTGAAATACTTTGGCAACGTGGTTAATTTGCCTGCAGGAGAGCCCATTGGCGAGGAAGAACTGACTCAAAACTGGCATGCACGGCAGATTCTATTTATCGGCAAAGCGCATTACAAAAATGGTTTGATACGGCTTATCAAAGCGATAAACCAATTGAACAAAAACCGAGTAGATCCATTTCACGTGAACGTGATAGGACTTCGAAAGCGTGACGTGCCTCACCTTTCAACAGAACAGGTTACGTTCTACGGCTATTTGAACAAGGCCAATAAGCAGGAATATGACCAATACACTCAACTGCTTAGAAGCGCCTTCTTGTTTGTTAACCCTAATCCCCGTTGGGCTTCGTTCTCTGCTTCTTGCGAAGCCTTATTCATGAGCACGCCGCTTATTATTCCCCCTTACTCTGAATTCACCCAAACGTTTGGTTTTGAAGAGCCTTCATGGAGTTACTTGCATTCAGACGAGCAAAATGACCTGATCCAGCTGATTCAACGTTTAGGTGAAGACCATGACCTGTGGATAGACAAAGCACGTTCCGCCCGGTCGCGTGTTGCTGACTTCACCTGGCCGGCCTATGTACAAAAAGTCTTGTTGGAGATCGACCAAATGAAACTGAGCCGTTAATTCTTGAAGATTTCACACTGCCACGGAATACGTGGAATGCGGCAATCAATTCCCTTGTAACTGTCCTTCGCCCCTTTACCCCAAGTATTACCGCTACTCCAACGTTCATTATTGGGACGCACCCAAGCCACTATTCCGCTACGACACTTGTACGTTCTGCTTTCCTCCTGTTCTCCACATTCTACCACTTCTCCTACTCTTAAATGTGGCATTTCAGGAACTTTAGGCGGTTCCAATTCAATATTCCCGCTTTCATTCAAACGGTACACATTCGACCGAGAGGCGTTAGTCATGCAGTGATAAATATCCTTTATTTCATCGTACTGCTCCTCATCTGGTAAAAGATGTAAGATGCTCAAGTAGATGCCTTGATCAAACAGGAATTTAGACAACTCACACAGATCAAATGGGCTAATGCAATTGTCCATCCCATCAGTGAGCAGAAATATCAGGCGTTTACTGTTCTTGTTGAAGAATAAAGTATCTATTTCCTGCAAACGTTCTCTTAAAGGCGTCGCCCCAAAAACATCGCAACAACCAACCTCTGAACGAAAAACGGTTGTATCGTACTTCGTTACCTCATATAGATGTTGAGGGGCCGTGCCACACAAATTACCAACGCTTACCATACCCAAATCCTTGTGGGCTAGGTCAAACGTCAAGCAAGACAATAGCTCGTTCGCCAAGTCGATTCGGCGCATACCTCTTGTGTTTACCGTGACCGTATCCATACTGCCACTCAAATCATGTAGAAACACAACCTCATCAAATTCGTCAATGTACCTGTACAAGGAATCGTAGTTCGCATTGAACAAGCCTATCGTGCAATACTTGGCTAAGCGCAAGGAGTCGGTTTTACTGAACCGATCCAAGGAATCGTTGTCTGACCCAATTGGTTTGCGTGTGCACAAATAACGGTTGAAAGGTGTTGGGGCAATATCCAACAAACGGTCTAAGTTTCCTTGCACCACCGTGTCTTCTGGAGTTAAGCTAAGTGCACTATCCAGCATACCAATTGACACACTTACATCGTGCTGACTCAATGGTTTCATAGGGCTACGGTGCATCTCGTTCGTGCCTTGATAAAGTAATTGCAACACACCCATGTTATTGCATACGAGCGATTTTACTCGGTTATGGTTGATCCTACAGAATACGTCTCTGGAGATACCTGTAGTCAGATCTTGATATGCACTTCCATAATCTCCCAGCCTGTATTGCGCATGCGCCAATGCCAAGTTGTACTGAACAATATCAGCATTCAGCAGCTGATCTCTATTCGCCAGCAAGCATTTAAGCACATCGCGAATTTCACGCAACTGCTTATCGTCAGCCTCCACAACATACCGTTCTAGTAAACCAGGATGACTCGGTTTCAGCAAAAAGGATTTACGTAAGAACCGATTACGCCGTTTGGATGTTCGTTCGGTAAAAGACAGTGCGTACCATTTCTCGAAATATTGGTCGACACACGCAATGTTTCGCTGCCCGGTTTCAATGTGCGTTGAGTCTATGGGCGGGCAATTGCATTGACCAGAGCAGGTCTCCATGGCGGCCAAATTCAAAACAACGAATAGAAGGAGGACAAGACGCATATGTAAAATAGAAGCCGCGGGTTGGTTCTAGCGCGAAGATACATGTGCACACATAGCCTTATTTATACTCAACTTCTTTTAACACGCCCTATAAGCAGTCCTCCATATATCCGGTACGGAAAAACTATCCTCAGAAATTCACTCCGCGCATATTACATTGAGAAAATCTGATCGACAGGAATCTTGACAATGCCGCGGCCTGACCTTTTAACCTTCACCCCTAAGGGAATCTATTGCGCTAAGGCCGATGTGTACATCGACCCACAACGACCTGTAGAAAAGGCATTGATCACCCATGGGCATGCTGATCACGCCCGCGGTGGACACAAAGCCTATCTCGGCCATGAACACACCGTATCGATCATGCACAAACGCTTGGGTAAAAAGCGCAACTACCAAGGCGTGCAATACGGAGAGCGCATTCAAATCAATGGAGTGAATTTCAGCTTCGTACCCGCTGGACATATTTTAGGTTCCGCACAGATCAGAGTCGAACAAGGAGGCAGAATAGAGGTAGTTACAGGTGATTACAAACTTGTAAACGACGGTATTTCGGGGGCGTATGAACCTATACGCTGTCATAAGATCATCACAGAATGCACATTTGGACTTCCGGTATACCAATGGCCTGATCAGCTTCAGGTGAAAGGCCGGATCAATGCGTGGATCAATTCCAATGCATCACTTGGAATCAGCTCTGTGCTTTGGGGGTATTCCTTGGGCAAGGCGCAACGCTTGCTCAGCCTGTTAGATACCGATCTTCCGATATACATGCACCAAGCGGCGCATGATATGACACAAGTCTATCGTCAGGCGGGTATCGCACTACCCCAGGCCAGTGTCCTTCAAGAGGAAGAACAACCTACATGTCCATGCGTGATCATAACACCACCAAGCGGCGATAATCAGTGGCTGAATCAATTCGAGCCCTACAGAACCGCATTTGCCAGTGGGTGGATGGCTGTTCGAAAAGGCCGGCGGATGCGTAACATGGACACAAGCTTTGTCCTGTCAGACCATGTTGATTGGAATGAGTTGCAAACCATGATCAAGACATGTACTCCTGAAAAAGTAGTGTGTACCCATGGATATACGGAGAGCTACGCACAACACCTGAGATCAACAGGCATTGAAGCGATCACCGAAAAGGCAGAACTTGGTAAGAATCAAGAAGAATGAGTCCTTTTACCCTTCTTTACCAGCAACTGGATGAAAGTGATGATTCTAATAGGTCCCAAGATGCCCTTTCCTCTTTTTTCTTCAACGCTTCAGATACGGATAAGCTATGGGTACTCGCTATGCTAACGCAATGGCAACCCAAGCGGATTATCACTACCGTGGAACTGCGTGCTTGGGCCGCAGAGGTTACTGGTATATCTCCTGAGTTATTTGAGGATTCGCTTCAGGCTGTGGGAGACGTCCTAGAGGCTATCAGTTTGATAGTACACAACCCTTCGGCGGAAGTGTCAAACGATTGGTCATTGACCAAGTTGATGGCCTTGATTCAAACTATACGACAGCAGAATAACGCAGAACGTAAAACACGTGTACAATCCCTTTGGAGAGAGTTAGATAGTGGGCTTTGTTTGGTACTTAATAAATTACTTACAGGACGTTCCGTCATAGACGTTGATCAACACTGCTTAACTCAAGCGCTTTCGAATGCAACACAGGTACCCACTCACCAATTGGCCCACCGCCTCTTCAGTAACTGGAACCCGCTCACCTGCTCCTTTCAAGAACTGATCTTTCAATCTGAGCCCGAAGACCACGCCGCGCAGCCCTATCCGTTCTCCTTACCTAGTCAGGAGGAGTTGGCAATATCAGACCTAGGAGAGCTTGACGATTGGCAGATAGAATGGAAATGGGGCGGTTTACGGGCACAGCTCATCGTCCGCAACGAACACCTCTATGTTTGGACTTCAGAGAAAGAGTTAGCGACGCATGAATACCCAGAATACACGGACTTTATCAAGTACCTACCCAATGGTACAGTGCTTGACGGCATGATCCTACCTTTTCAACACGGCCAAGCGATGGATTTTCGTGCATTAGTCAAAAGGCGTGGGTGCAAGCGAGTCTCTAAAAAACTCATGCAACAGATACCCGTGGCCTTCATGGCATTTGATGTGATAGAGCATCAACGCCAAGATATACGAAGCTTACCTCTCACAACACGCCGAGCCATTCTCGAAGGAATGCTGCAAAGAACAGGTTCACCTAATTTGATCGTTTCTCCAACAATCAAACTCCAGGTATGGGATGAGTTCGAATCATTACAAGACCAAGCCAGGCGCAAACGCTGCACAGGCTACATCTTGAAACGAAAAACCAGTACGTATTCGGAGGGCGCAATGATCAGCGATTGGCATATTCGCCAGATAGCACCGCTTACGATCAAGGCCGTTTTGACCTATTCTACAACCAACTCAAGGGGAAAAGCACAACTATATAAGGATCACACCTTTGCCCTATGGCGAGAAAAAGAACTCATCACATTCACTAAAGCCCGCGCGGATTTGGGAAACCAAGAGAATGTGGCCATTGATCATTTTATTCGGCAGGCGATCATCGAACGTTTTGGCCCGGTGAAGCGCATTAGGCCCGAACTGGTCTTTGAAATTGCATTCGACGATATTGCCTCTTCTACAAGGCATAAGGCTGGTGTATCTGTTCACAACCCAAGGGTATTACGCTGGCTTCGAGACGAATCCCCTTCAGGAGCTAATACTTTAGCCGATCTCAGTGCATTTATTTTAAGTTGACCTCAGATCGATCTCCTTTCTTTGTTCCGCTGCTCACGGGAAAGAATGTTGTTTGGGCTACGTCTCAATGGATATTGACCACTTCTGTCTGATATCGATGAGTACGCTGAGACCATTCGCTTTCTGGCAGATTCAAAAAATTGGTTAAAGAAAACTAGTTCGCTCCTTTTGCCAGAGTGCAGAGTTACATTAGCTAGCGCGTAAGTATGGCCCTTATGAAAAAACGACTGATCATACTCGTTCTGAGCCTAGTGCTGCTTTCTGTTATTGGGTATTTCGTATTCATAAATGCGGCCCCTTATGCGATTATTCAACCCGTTCGTCACGAATGCCCAGGGCACCCCAAAGACCTTGGTTTAACCAGCACAGAATTGACTGTTAAGACATCGGATAGTCTTCAACTAGTAGGGCATTGGACGCAAGTGGATAGTGCCAAGGCAACGATCATACTGGTGCATGGCATAGGCGCCTGTAAAGAGCAGTTCTTCGGCTTGGCAAAACGACTTGCAACACAGCAAATAGAAGCTATTTTCGTTGACAGCCGTGCCCACGGTCAAAGCGAAGGAACCTACACGACTTATGGCTTCAAAGAAAAAAACGACATCGCGTTGTTGGTCGATCAGATAGAACAAATGTATCCTTCTCGACCCATAGGTATTTGGGGGAACTCATTGGGTGGCGCAGTGGCCATTCAGGCCCTAGAGCATGATGAACGCATTGACTTTGGAATCATCGAAAGCACCTTTACGGAGTTGGATCAGATCATATATGATTACATGGATCGTTGGTTCTTTGGCTTGGGCATAAGAACCTTGTCTGACAAAGCCTTGAAAAAGGCTGGTAAAATCGCTGACTTTGCCCCTGATCAGGTTAAGCCCATTCAATCCGTGCGTAATATTGAACAACCGGTATTCTTCGCACACGGCAGTGCAGACAAGTCGATTTCCGCAGCGTATGGCAAAGCCTTGCACGATGCAGCTGCCTCCACAGA
>CAZPEQ010000130.1:0-6931 GCA_964585605.1 uncultured Weeksellaceae bacterium
TGGCCTGTTCGGTTACTCATCTTTTGAAGCTGTTCAATACTTCGAAGATATTTCTTTTATAGAGCAAGAGGATCCGATAAAACGGGTGCCGGACCTCTATTATTCCTTTTTCCGTTTCGTGATCGTGATCGATCATTTTAAGAACACGATCACGGCAGTGCACCATGTCCTGGACGATCAAGAAGAAGACCGTTTAGATCAACTTATAGCGGAGCTTTCTATCACGCGCGTGCACGCCTATCGTTTCCGCAGAAATGGAGAGGAGCATGTAATGGACAGGGATCAGGATTTTTTAGAAGCGGTCAAGCAAGGTATTCAGCATTGTAAACGAGGAGATGTTTTCCAGCTGGTCCTTTCCAGAGAGTTCAGGCAGCAATATGAAGGAGATGACCTGAACGTATACAGGACATTACGAAGTGTGAACCCTAGTCCGTACTTATTCTATTTCGATCTGGGAGACTTTCGGTTGTTCGGGTCTTCTCCCGAATCGCAGTTGATCGTCAAAGAAGGGAAGGCGTTCATCTCCCCGATCGCAGGTACTGTGAAAAGGGTCGGTGATGTAGAAGTGGATCGGTCTGCCGAAGAGCATTTACGAGATGACCCCAAAGAGAATGCCGAGCATGTCATGTTGGTGGACTTGGCACGGAACGACCTGAGTCGAAATACGCATGATGTAGAAGTGTTGACCTATGCCGAAATGCAGTACTTCTCCCATGTGATCCATATGGTGAGCAAAGTTCAGGGCACATTAGGCACGGGTAAGACGGGCCTTGAGGTGTATGCAGATACGTTTCCAGCGGGCACACTTAGTGGAGCACCTAAGTATCGAGCTTTGGAGTTGATCAATGAATTAGAACCCAGGCGACGCGACTTTTATGGCGGAGCGGTCGGTTTTTGGGGATTCAATGGTTCGGTCAACCACGCGATCATCATCCGTTCCGTGTTGAGCCGAGCGAAAACATTGATTTATCAAGCAGGGGCTGGTGTTGTGGTCGGTAGTGTCCCAAAGAGTGAATTACAAGAGGTGAACAACAAGATCGCAGCAGTGCGCAACGCGATCGAAATGGCTGAACAAGTATGAAGATATTAGTAGTGGACAATTACGACAGTTTCACCTTTAACCTGGTACACATGCTTCGGGAGCTGCAAGTAGAGGTTCAAGTGGAAAGGAACGATAAAGTGGATATCGGCGTGATCGACCAAATGGACGCATTGGTCATATCCCCTGGCCCCGGAGTGCCTGAAGAGGCTGGTAAATTAAGTGAGGTATTGGCCCAATGTACCGGTAGTATACCTATGTTGGGCGTTTGCCTCGGACATCAGGCGATCGCAGCACATGAAGGTGCTGAACTCATCAATCTGGAAGAGGTGTATCACGGAGTTGATTCAGATGTGCATGTTACGGCGGATTCAGCCTTATTTCAAGGCCTGCCCCGTCGATTCAAAGTCGGCCGTTACCATTCCTGGGCTGTGGAACGTAAAGGCTTACCGCCATCGATCAAAGAGACGGCACTGGATGATCAAGGTTGTCTCATGGCATTTGAAATACCGGAGAAATATCAGTTCGGTATCCAATTCCATCCTGAGAGTGTGTTGACACCGGATGGGAAGATCATAATTCAGAATTTCTTGAGAGCCATAGCATGAAACGATTGCTGGAAGACCTGTATGCTCAAAAGATCCTTTCCCGAGAAGAGGCGAAGGCTACATTAAGAGCTATTTCCGAGGAACGGTATGACCCTATGCAGGTAGCAGCGTTCTTATCTGTGTTCCGTTACCGTGGTATCGCTGTACACGAATTGATGGGCTTTCGAGATGCATTGCTTGAACTGTGCATTCACATTGACCTTTCCGATTTCGATACCATTGATCTATGCGGTACTGGAGGGGACGGAAAAGACACTTTCAACATTTCCACGGTATCCTCTTTCGTTACGGCAGGTGCAGGGATCCCAGTGGCAAAACACGGTAACTATGCGGTAAGTTCCACATGTGGCTCTTCTGATGTCATGCAGTATTTAGGTGTGGAGTTCACAGGTTCTCAGGACGTGCTGAAACGGAAACTGGAACGCTCGGGGATCTGTTTTTTGCATGCTCCGTTATTCCATCCGGCCATGAAAGAGGTTGCCCCGATACGTAAAGCATTGGGAGTGAAAACGTTCTTCAATATGCTAGGGCCTATGGTGAACCCGAGCAGGCCCGAACGTCAATTGGTGGGTGTTTTCTCGAATGAATTGATGCGCTTGTACCAACACATTTACCAAGAAAGTACGGTAAGCTATGCCATTGTTCATGATCAGGCCGGATACGATGAGGTAAGCCTGACCGATCGGGTAAAAGTATTGACGCCTATTGAAGAACGCATACTTACGCCGAACGATTTTGGGGAAGAACGCATAAAAGCCGAGTCGATCAATGGAGCCGCCTCAGTTGCGGAAGCGGCGGAGATCTTCATGAAGATATTGAACAACGCGGGTTCTGCCGAACAAAAGGCAGTGGTGGTGAGCAACAGTGCACTTGCGATAAGGTGTGCATATCCGGAGCGGTCTGTACTTGATTGTAAAACCATGGCGCTGGACTCCTTAGAATCAGGGGAAGCAAAAAAGGTCTTCCTCAAACACTTAGAAGCATGACCATATTGGACGAGATCATCGCACACAAGCGAAAAGAAATAGCTGAACGGCAAAGCTTGAAACCCATCAAGTTGTTAGAACGAAGTATCTATTTTGAAACCCCTGTGGTCCCACTGACCCAATACCTTCAACGAAAAGACAAAGTGGGGATCATCGCAGAGATCAAACGCGCATCTCCCAGCAAGGGTACCATTAACGAACATGTGGATGTAGAACAACTGAGTATCGCTTATATGCAATCAGGAGCTTCTGCGCTGAGCGTCTTGACCGACACCAAATACTTTTCAGGCTCTACCGAAGACCTGACAATTGCGCGCAAGAACAACTATTGCCCGATCCTATGCAAGGACTTCATGGTATCGGAGTACCAGCTGATCGAGGCGAAGAGCATGGGTGCGGATTGCATATTGCTGATCGCAGCTGCACTGCCCGTAAAGACGGTCAAGGAACTCGCTTTATTTGCCCGAAATCTAGATTTAGAGGTGCTTCTAGAGGTTCACGATGAAAGTGAACTGAAGAAGTACGCGATGCCTGAAGTGGACCTTGTTGGCGTCAATAATAGAAACCTCAAGGACTTTACCGTCAGCCTGGAGCGAAGCCTCTCCTTAATTGATGCGATCCCAGATGAGTTCGTCAAGATCAGCGAGAGCGGTATCAGAAGTGCGGAAGAGTTGCTTACGCTTAAGGAGAAAGGGTTTCAAGGATTTCTGCTTGGGGGGCATTTCATGGAACACTTTAGGCCGGAAGAAGAGTGCCGCAAATTGGTGGAAGCAGTGGAAATGGCATTAGCGTGAACATCAACAAAGAGAGAACATGAAGATCAAAGTATGTGGTATGAAGGACCCAACGAACACGGCAGCTGTGTCCAAGCTACATCCGGATATGATGGGTTTCATTTTGTTCAGAGATTCCCCGCGCTATGTAGAACCAGAAGCATTGAAGAAGTGTTTGACTGTTCTTGATCCCTCAATTGAGCGCGTGGCGGTTTTTGTCAATGCACAAATGGATGAGGTGATCCGGACCGTGGAGACCTTTGGGTTCGACCTTGTTCAGCTACATGGGGAAGAACCGGTCGCGTATTGTCAGCATCTGACGGAACAGGGAATACGTGTGATCAAAGCATTTGGAGTGGATCAGAAACTCTCCGCTCGGTCCGTTGCCAGGTATTTGGATGTTGTAGAGCTTTTCCTGTTTGATTCCAAAACCGCGCAGCGAGGTGGTTCAGGGCGCCGTTTCGATCATTCGTTATTGAAGCTTATGCCAAGTAAAGACTTCCTGTTGAGCGGAGGCATGGGTGTTTCTGATGTGATCGATGTAGCGAATGCAGGCTACCCAGGGCTAGTTGGAATGGATGTCAACAGCGCGGTGGAACTTACTCCAGGATATAAAGACCTTAAAAAGTTAAGCATACTGATGAACGAAAGAGAACGACATGGAATTCGGCATTGATCAACAAGGGCGATACGGCGCGTTCGGCGGCGCGTTCATTCCAGAAATACTGGTTCCCAACGTACATCGCTTACAGGCAGAATACCTGCGTATTCTGAACGACACTTCTTTCGTAGAGGAATTGGACGGGCTCCTGCATACTTATGTCGGAAGGCCCACACCACTTTATAAAGCAACGAACTTGAGTGAGCGTTATGGTGCGGATATATACTTGAAACGAGAGGATCTTTGCCACACGGGAGCACACAAGATCAACAACACCATGGGTCAGATCCTATTGGCGAAGCGCCTCGGCATGTCCAGGATAATCGCTGAAACAGGGGCTGGCCAGCATGGCGTGGCCACGGCCACGGTGTGTGCGCTCATGGGAATGCAATGTATCGTGTATATGGGAGCAAAGGACGTAGAGCGCCAAGCCCCTAATGTGGCACGTATGCGAATGCTCGGCGCGGATGTCCGAGCGGTCCATTCTGGAAGTAAGACATTGAAAGACGCTACGAATGAGGCTATCCGTGATTGGATAAATGAACCGTTGAACACACATTATATCATAGGTTCAGTAGTAGGACCACACCCATATCCAGATATCGTTGCGCGTTTACAATCGATCATCTCGAAAGAGATCAAAGAACAGATCGGCGATGCACCTACCCATCTACTGGCCTGTGTCGGAGGTGGTTCCAATGCGATCGGTGCGTTCTACCACTATATCGAGGATCCTTCGGTCCAGTTGATCGGGATCGAAGCGGCAGGTAAAGGGTTGGATACGAATGAATCAGCGGCCACCCTTGCTCTGGGTACTCCTGGTATTCTGCACGCAAGTATGACCTACGTTATGCAAGATCACTATGGACAGGTGATCGAGCCGCATAGTATATCAGCCGGCCTGGACTATCCCGGCATAGGCCCTTGGCACGCACACCTGCATGAAGAGAAACGAGCGCAGTACGTTAGTGTGACCGATCTGGAGGCATTGGAGGCGGCGATACGTTTGTCGCGTGATGAAGGGATCATTCCCGCTTTAGAATCCGCTCATGCATTGGCTTATTTGGAGTATATGGAATTTCACGGAAATGAACGGGTGGTCGTGAATCTGAGCGGAAGGGGAGATAAAGACCTGGCAACCTACATGACGCATATGTGAAATGAGATTAGAAGACACCTTCAAGCAAAAACCGAAAGGCCTGTTGAACATTTTCTGTACAGCGGGCTTCCCAGGGTTGAATGACCTGCCGGTGATCATGGATGCGTTAGAGGAAGCAGGTGTGGATATGATGGAGATCGGTATCCCTTATTCTGACCCTTTAGCTGACGGCCCGGTCATACAAAACAGTAGCACGGTAGCGCTGAATAATGGTATGGACCTCGATGAGCTCTTTGGTCAATTAAGCGGAAGAAAATCCACGATACCCATCATTCTGATGGGGTATTTGAATCAAGTCCTGCAATTCGGTTGGAAGCGCTTTTGTAAGGCCTGTGTTGATGTAGGTGTGGAAACGCTCATACTGCCCGATATGCCTGTTGAACTCTACCACGAACACTATCGATCCATGTTGGACCCATATGGCATCAGTATGGTATTCCTGGTCACACCGGAAACGACACTGGAACGGGTGCGCTTGGTGAATGCGTGCAGTCATCCGTTCATCTATGCGGTAAGCAGCAACAGCACTACTGGGAATACGAAAGGGGTATCTGATGAACAATTGGATCGCCTGGCTGCGCTACCCACTGAGAAACCCGTTCTCATCGGTTTCAATATAGCCTCGCCTGAAACACTGAACCGTGTGCAAAGTGAAGCCAACGGAGGTATCATTGGCTCAGCTTTCATCAAAGCCTTGACCGATCAGTCCGATGTTGCAGCGGCCTCCAAAACATTCATACGGTACATAAAAGGAATCAAAGAATGATCATTCAACTTCAACAGGACATAAGCGCAAATGACCAAGAGGCGCTTACGGTGAAACTGGAACAACTGCGACTTCCGAGTTTTCTTGTAGAGACGCAATACCAGAAATACATGGTATGTGTGTCTGATCGGGAATTCGATATCCGTCGTATTGGGGGGTTAGAAGGAGTACGTGATATACATCGGGTAAGCGGTGCTCAAAAACTGGTGAGCCGAAAATGGAAGGTAGGTCGTACGAACATTGACCTTGGTGATGGCATTTCCATTGGAAATGGTGGTGTATGCATGATGGCAGGGCCATGTAGTATCGAAAGTGAGGAGCAGATCAAAAGTGTGGTGGATATGCTTGTGAAACAAGGAGTGAGGATCATGCGGGGAGGCGTTTACAAACCTCGGACCAGTCCGTATAGTTTCCGGGGTATGGGCCTTGAGGGGCTGAAAGTGTTTCACGAACATTGCCGGATGAACGGTATCAAGATCATTACCGAGGTCATGGAAGCGGGGCAGATCGGGGAGATGCATGACTATGTGGACATCTTTCAAGTCGGTGCACGTAACTCACAGAACTTTAATTTGCTTGATGCTTTAGGTGAGTTGGATAAAGCGGTACTGATCAAACGAGGCATCAGCGGCAGCATACAGGAATTGTTGTATTCCGCCGAATATGTTTTCAAGAACGGCAATGAACGGATCATCCTTTGCGAGCGCGGTATCCGAACCTTTGAGAAGGCATCGCGGAATACATTGGACCTTAACGCGGTGCCTATTTTACAAAGTGAATCACATTTGCCCGTCGTTGTGGATCCTTCTCATGGTATCGGTATTCGAAGGCATGTGCCAAGCATGGCTTTAGCTGCCGTTGCTGCCGGGGCGGATGGCCTACTTATAGAGATCCACCCAAAACCGGAAGAGGCCACTACCGATGGTCAACAAACATTGG
>CAZPEQ010000131.1:0-6927 GCA_964585605.1 uncultured Weeksellaceae bacterium
TAGTCGGACAACGAAACGAAAGCCCCGCGATAACGGGGTTTTCGTCGTTGGTAGACTCTGGGTGAGAAGCTTGTGCTGAGCGACGATAAAATCAATGTTGGAACCAATAAGTCTTTATCTTTCGAGATAAATGATTCGTAATGAGATTTTTTGAAGCTTGCTATCGGACGATTTTTATGATTCGATTGAGTTTTTGCATTGTCCTGTCATGCGCTATTCATACCTCAGGATATGGTCAGTGGATTGTATCTCACGTTGGTTCCGTTGGTGTTTTGCATGATGTGGTGTATACCAACAGTAACGTCTATTGGGCAATAGGAGAGCCTGGTGTTTTTAAGGGTTCCTTGAATCTACAAACACAAACCTGGGACAGACTTGTCCCGTCAGACCCGATGGATTCTGTGGTATACGAGGACTCTCATTTTTTTGGCATCACAGAATTCGGTAATTGGTTGATTCTTGTGGGGCAAGAGATAGGGCAAAGCAGAGCGGTTATTTTTCGGTTAGATCAATTTAGCGGTCAGTTTGACCTGATCTACACTGGAACGCCAGGAACAAAACTCAACAGTGTTTCTGAGGTTGATTTGGGTGAATTGCTCGCCGTTGGAGATGGTGGACTGTTGTTGCACCTGAGCCTTCAGAATAATAGTAATTGGCAAAATTGGATCCTCCAACCTCAATTCACATTCCAAGACCTCAAAGAAATTCGCTACAGTTCTGGGGAAGTGTTGTTGGGAGGAGATAGTTGTCTATACCGTTCGACTTCCATCCTTAATCAAAGGAGTGTGGAATATGTGGGCAACGTAAGTGACGTACAAATAGGACAATCACAGGAAATTGCTGTGATCGATGGTGAGGTGTACCTTCATGGCAATCTGGGTTGGTCGCGTTTGGCTCTTTATGATGCTCCACTGAATGCCAAGTGTGCTTATACACAAGGTCAGGTTTCTCAGTTCGTAGGAACGGCAAGTGGAATGCGAATTTCTTGGGGTTCTGCAAATGTTCTTAATAGGGTTCCTTCAGCTGGCCAAAGGGTTATCAACGCTATTAAGCAAGGGATTGGAAGTCATACAGTTGCCGTAAGTGATAGTGGAAACGTGCTCCTATCAACTTCTGGGTTCTTCAATGTGATGCCCTACATGAATATATCAGCGAATAGCGGAGGATGCGTTGGAAATTCTGTCCAGATCCATAATAATGGAAGCAATGGTTTTGACTGGGAATGGTTTGTCAATGGAAGTTACGTTTCGGACAATTATAATTACAATCTGAACTTGCCAACTATCGGCACGTATGACGTTACCTTGGTTAGTACTGACGGACCTTATTCAGATACTATTCAGATTACGGTAACGGCCGTTCAAGAACCACCTGTCACACAGCTTTCCTATTCTCTTTCAGATTCCTTATTCTGCAAAAGTGCTGACCCAACCGTCTCGGTCTTCAATACGGATGCTAGTTACTCCTATCGACTTTATCGACTAGAAGACATGAGCCTTCAAGATGAGGTCCTAGGAAACGGGGGAACGGTGCTTTTACAAGCACAGGCACTGCCGGACTCCTGTACCTTAGGTATAGCTGTGAAATGGGCTAACATTGATTGCGAAAAACTGGTTGGGGATCCTATGGCCATTCATGTCGAAAAAACGAAAGCGACTTTCGAAAAGGCCTATTTAAATGTATATCAGAACGAACCATGCCAGTTTTGGAATACATCGGATCAAACTGTTTCGGTTGAATGGCAATTCTCAAATGGTGCAACACCAGTTTCGAGCACGTCGTTCGATCCACTGGTTTCTTATTCGGGCCTGGGCGCAGGTACAGCGCGCTTGATCGCTACTTCAGCACATGGCTGTAAGGATACCCTGTTTTCTCAGGAGCCGTTTGTTCATGGCCCTCAACCGCTCCAAGCGGACTCATGCTGGGCATTTCGGATCAACACTCCAGACTCGGTTCGCTTTGGCAATGAAAGATTAACCAGCCTGGCCATAACTGATGACAATATTGTTTATGTCAGCGGTAGGATTGAGAATACACAGATAAACAGTATTGCAGGTGCACCATCGCTGGCAGATTCACTTTTTGGCCAACACAGCTTTTTCGCACAATACGATGAGAATGGATTACTGAAGTGGTTAGTGAAAGGGAATGGGGCTTGGTCACCCACAAACTTCTTGAACCTGAATTATCCTTTGGTGCGAGCTGTAACCGGAACGAACGATGTGTTGATTTCATGGAACCAATTTTTACAATCCGGTATACTGGTCGGTACACAGGAGATGGAATTGAATGACGGGTCCATATATAAGCACCAGTCCATAGCACACAAACATCATGTAGCAGTGCTGGATTCTTTGGGTCGGTTGCGCTGGGCTGCAGGTTTAGCTGATCAGGTCATTGACATGGCCGTTGCCGATAATGGCGAAATCCATTTACTGATGAAGAATTGTGGCTATATCAGCCCTTCGGGTGATACAACGAGTTGCGCAGCTAATACACGCAACTTCACGCTGCTCAAACTGGATGCTAATGGAGAACGCATTTGGGACTTAGGGATGCTTATGGTGAATCCGATCAATCACTCTTCTCTCTATTCCATCGCAATTGATAGCTCTGGAGGGATCTTTGTCGGAGGTGCGCATGATCAGCGCCTCATCATTGAATCTTTGAACGGCCAAGCCGATTCTATTACGTGTGTTCCATGTATTCATGAGGGAGTCGTGCTAAAATTCTCGAGTTCGGGTAATTTGCTTTGGTTAAATCGCTTACGAGAGGGTATCATCCGTGACCTGGTCACTGATGATCAAGGAAATGTGTACGGTGCATTTGAACAAAGAGATCTTCAAACGACCCTTTTGATGCAAAATGGACCAGCTGTATTGGTTGATCAAACGAACGTGCCAATAATTAGCTATGCACCAAATGGTGCACTGAGGTGGTTTTCGGGTAGCAATACTAGCTATATGAAAAGCCAATTAGATTTTCATCCAATGTTGGGCGTGACTCTTAGTGGGTTTTTTGGACTTGGAGGGTCTAACTCACCTCCATTCGCTGTACAAGACCCTCTTGGTAATACACTTGATTCTGTGTACGCCTCATCTCGCACCATGCCAATAGCTCGATGGGATGTGAATGGAAATTTGAAACAACTTACAACGTACGAAGGTGATAGCGTATCGACTTTCATTCCGAGTATCCGGCCTATAGATATTCAAAGTTCTGTCGACGGAAATTTGTTCTTCACCAATACCATTTCTTCAGGCAGCGTTCATAACGATACTACGATTATGGCTGGAGATACGATAATCATGTTGGCGGGTAAGAATGCTGGAGTATTGGGGAAACTTGATGATGAACTTTGTTCTTCAATTACACAGATCGTAACGAGCAATTCGACGCCCAAAGTGAATGATGAAAATCAAATGCTTATCTACCCTAATCCGCTCAATGATGGTTCTTTCGCTGTACGGATTCCATCAAAACGACCGGGAAAGTTGACCATATTGGATGGTTTAGGGAGTCTAGTGGAAACGAGATTGATTCAGTCTGACCGCAAATTGAATATTAGCTTGGATCCAGGAATCTATCTACTTGTGTTAGACGTGGAAGGTGAATTACATTCAGGTCGACTCGTTGTAATTGATTAGACCAACGTGTTTGGATAGAATTTCGCTCCATTGGAACGTCCTCAACAGCTTCGCATAAAACCTCGAGTAATCCAAGTTCTCGTACGTTGAAGAGCACGTTTTTTGTCGTTGGAAGACGAGGGAGAGAAGCCTGCGCTGAGCGAAGCCGAAGGAAGCCAGTACTTAGTAAATGCGAAGGAAGTCGCTGCCGAGCTCTGCTGCGTACGCAATGGCTCGTTAGACCTCCCGCATCAGTTTAAGGAATGCCTCTTTCCTCCTTTTAGACACATGAAGGCAACTGTTGTCTTTCAAATAGACGAAGTTTCCCTCATGCACGAATCGGTCCACTTCCCTTAAATTGATGATGAGGTCATGACTTACCCTAACGAACTTCATCGCATTCAGCTGATCGGCATATTGTTTTAGGTTTTTTGACACCAAATAGTCTTCTGTTTTGGTGTGGATGCGGGTGTATGAACCTTCGGCTTTCAGGAATGTGATGCGATCGATATCTATAAAGGTGGATTGCTTTCGGTCTTTCAACTCAAGTTTTGTGCTGTAAGCCGGATTCGAACGATTGTCAACAGCAGTCATTGATTGGGCGGTCAGGCGCTTGATGGTTCGCTTAAGCTCTACCGGGTTGACCGGCTTCAGCAGGTAATCAAAAGCGTTTTCCTTAATGGCCGCAATAGCATACTCTGCATGGCTGGTCACAAAAATGGGATAGAAGGAGTCTTCATTGACTTCCATGCGTTGAAGCATTTCAAGTCCGGTTTCTTCGGCCATTTCGATATCAATAAAGGCGATATCGGTTGGGGTTCGTTTCAGGACAAGCTCGGCTTCTTTAACGGACGCACAAAGCGCGATCACCTCTACTTCCCTGCAGTGTTCTTTAATTAAGGACTCGAGCAGTAGTCGAGCCGGCCTTTCGTCGTCAAGAATTATCGCTGTAAATGATCTCATTGGGTTGATTGGTCAAATTGGTGGTAATGAAAGGAATGGTCAATATGCATTGGGTTCCCTGATCAGCGCTTTCCGCGCTTTTTAGATCGATTAACTGCAAACCATATTGTTTTGCGCCTTTTGCCCGCGACAATAGAGCCAAACGTTTGCTTATGAATTCCAGTGCTTTGCCGTTTCCACGTTTCTCGGGTCTAACGTGGTCTATGCCTATGCCATTGTCAGTAATGCTTACGATAAGCATGCCTTCCCTTTTCTTGAAGTCGATCGCCAGTTTTTTAGGGCCTGTAACCGTTCGCAACCCGTGCCAAAGTGCGTTCTCGACAAGGGGCTGGATCATCATGGAGGGTACATAGGTGGAACGGATATCGATCTCTTCTTCAAATGTCACATGCAGCTCACAGGGTTCATCAAGTCGCATGTTCTCTACTTCAAAGTAGGTCTTCACCATGTCCATTTCGTGAACAAGCAGCGTGTATTCATCACTTCCGTAGGTGATATTGCTTCTCATCAAGTCTGAGAATTTTAGAAGATACTCCGTGGCATGCCCTTTGTCCTTGTTGTTGATGAAGAAGTTAAGCGTGTTAAGCGCATTAAAAATGAAATGCGGGTTCATTCTGGAAAGTATGGCTTGCTGGGAAAGCCGATTCATCTCTTGTCCCAGAGCAATTCGGGCAAGATGTCTCCTTTTGGCATTCCAAAGGGCTAGGCCGATAAGCAATGAACTGAAGAACACGATTGCAACCCATAAGTATGGGCTTCGCCAAATGGAACGTTTAACGGAGAATTCAACTACGGCAGGCATTGAACGCATTCCAACGCTGTTAATGGCACAAACCTGCAGGTGGAAGTCCCCTGCCTGAAGTGAATTCAGCACGAGTTGTGACTCCTTGGTCTTGATCCATTGGGTCGAATCGCCTCTTAGCCGGTATTCGTAGGAGGGTGCGCTGGAGCTGGCAATGTCAATCGATTCAAAGCCGATGACTGTGGAACGCTGGTTACTCGGTAATACGATCTCTTCGCTCAACAAGTCGTACGACGTATTGTCAGAAACGAAGTTCTTGATATGGACTTTGGGAAGCGTTCGGTCGACAGAGAAAGCAGTGGGGTCGAAATGGTACGCACCATCTTTTGTGCCAACGATTATTTTTCCATTGGAAGATCCGATACTGGTGATATGTTGATTCGCCAGAATGCTAGATATCCGATCACCTGCGGTAGCATGAATGTCCAAAAGATGAAGTCCAGAAGTAGTGCCAATGGCGACATGATCGGTGTTGACCGTCTTGATGCAAGTTACATGGGAGGAGAATAACTCTGCATTTACTTGGGCCACCGAGTCCTGATCCATTTCCCAGATGAGCAGTCCTTTGGACTGAGATCCAATAAGCAGGAACTTATCATGGATTTCCAGATCCGTAAATCGACAATTTTCGGGTAGATCCAATGTCTCGCTGAGGTTTTCCAGTCCAGACGAGGAGGCCCAGAATACCCCTTTGCTCGTGGCAAGAAAACGATTCTGCCCCCGCGCTTCGACGAAGTCCACGACATAGCAGTTTGCATCGCAGAGCGCTTCATAAAGACCTATGTAGTTGCTATCCAAAATTATTTCCAGATCAGCACCCAGCGGGTATATGAACTTATCCGATGTGGCATGTGTCCTATAACCTCTTCCTTCCGCGAATCGGTATATGCGTGATTCGAGTTCCTCGGACATGTTAATTGATTGGATCCGACCGTTCTGTATATGGTACATGTTGGGAGCACCCGTGAAGGTGGCAAGGATGTCGTTTTTTTGATTCGCCGTGAAGGTCCACATCCAGTTGTTGTCTTTGAATACCCCAAGGTCGTAAACCGCTTGCTCTTTCAAGCTTTCGTTCAATTGAATGATCATCCCGTCTCGATAACCCAAGAAAGCAGCATTTTCTTGAAATACGACATTCACGACCTCATTCGATCGCCCTGCTGGGCGAGCAGGGAATTGAAACACGTTTTTATTGCCGATGTAAAGCAGGCCATTTGACATCGTGCCCAGCCACAATCCGTTTTGACGGCCTTGCATGATGGCCGAAACCGTATACGCTGACAGGGAGAGGTGATCGGTGGTGACCGTTCCCGCTGCGACATCCACTAGGTCTATGCCTCCGCCCAGCGTACCGACCAACAGTTCGTGATCATTGATGAATGAGTGGGCAAGTGCCCTAGAATTCAAGGATATTTTCAGGGCACCGGACTCCTTGAACAAGATCAGTAGGTTCTCCATGGTAATACTTGGTAAGGGGGCCTTGCGTATTTTTCGAATGCGCGTTTGACGTGCTAGATCCTTTTCAGTCAATCGGGC
>CAZPEQ010000132.1:0-6888 GCA_964585605.1 uncultured Weeksellaceae bacterium
AAGGTGTAGGACTTCGTATTTTCTGTCAAGTCTGTATCAAACAAGGTGTCGCCACCCGTAATGAAAGCCATGCGTGCGCCAGGTACACCGGAAGCGGACAACGCAAATTCAGCGGCTTGTGGATTACTTGCATCGCCTAAGAGTAGCTGCTGTTCGTTGTTCAAGTAGTACGTGAATGGGCGCAAGGTTCCCGTGGTAACAACCTGTGCGTAGTCACCGGATTTGAATGCAGCGGCCACATGAGCGAAAGCCCCTTGATCCATCCAGCCTTCTGCAACCAGTACGCCTTTTTTCAAGGGTTCCGTTGGAGACAAATAGGCATGCAGACCAAGCAGTACGATCAGCCCAACTACGAGGAACGGTACGAAATACCAGAAGCGTTTCATGAACAACAGTACAAGGATACGGTTGGCAAGCGTGTTACGAAAATTCAATAAAGGCGGTCAATCTTCTTGGAGTGCATTGATCAGCTCCTTCAACTCACCGTGGGTTTTCATATTTCCCTGCTGTTCTGCCTTACGCAGTCCTTCTTGGGCACAATCAATAGCCTGTTGGGTTAAGCCTTGATCTGCAGATTCAATGGCAAATTGGTGCCAACCTGGCACGTAGTAAGGATCTAGCTTCGTTACTAACTTGAATTGAACCAAGGCCTGTTCCCGCTCTCCTGTGGCGCGGTACTCCAAGCCAAGCGTGTAGTTCAAGAACACATCCTTGGCATCGGTGTACAATAGTGCTTTGATCTGGGTAATGCGGTCGCTCATGAATCGGAGGTTCAAGTTAGGCAAGTTTTCCGGGTTCGTTTTTGATCGGCACTTCATTTTGTATTCTCTGGCTAGATTCGTTGCCCAATACGCAAGAGCCACTTGCGATTACTTAACACCAGACCATGTTCAGCTTGTTCAAGAAAAAAGTAGGTATTAGAGATATTTCCTTTCCTGACTTTGGTTGGGAACTGAAGGAAGAGGAGCCTGCATTCAAGCAATGGGTTAATGCAGAGCAAACCATGGCCTTGTTCATTAACTTCTTTGATGCGGTGCCAGATATTCCCACAATCAAGCGTATTGATGAACTACGAAATTTTTATAGAGAACAAGTGGTCCAAGCAAATGGAGGACTTATAGGTGTTGATCTAATTGAATTGGAAACCTTTCCGGCAATACGAACCATCTTTAAGATACCGCAAGAAGAAGGTGGCATAACCTATTTGAGTTCGTTAACGATACCGTTCAAATCGTGTAGCTACGTGATCAAGATCCAAGCACCAGAGCTGGGGCCTACGGGAATGAAGGAAACTGTTATTGCTGATAAGTTGCTCAGGCAAGGCAAGATCACCGCTGGGGAGGAAGGGTATGTTGGTTGGAGTAAAGATCCGTACGAAGACAACTTCACAAAGGGCACGCTTATGAATTTATCTGAGCAAGCGGGTTATGACCTAGAATTCCCTAATCACTCTTTAAGCTTATCCCGCAGTTTGATCAAGCAAATCGAGACGCAATGTAAGTTCAGTGAAGCCTTGAAGAAGCGTAAGGGGTTTGACAAGTAAATACGCGGAGAGGAAATGATGCCGAGGCAAGGTTCCTGTAAGGTTTTAGATATTGCTTGTTCAGGCTTTCCACGTCCATCAAGGATTCCTTATCTTTGGCTAGATGGATATTCAAGCAGACATCAAGTGGATTATGGCGGAGCTTCGGCAGGTTAAGGATCCGCAGTTGATCGAAGTGTTTAAGAACTTGCTTAGGTATAGAAAAAGCAATGAAGGAGCTGATTGGTGGGAGTTGATCAGTGATGATGAACGAACGGAGATCGAAAAAGGACTTATCCAGATCAAAAATGACGAGGTGATCCCTCACGATGAAGTGATGAAGGATCCGAGGAAATGGGCTTGAAGATCATTTGGTCTAAGCAAGCAGCAAAAGGTTACGCCCAACTGCTCGGATACCTAGACGAGAATTGGACAGTAAGGGAGGTTAAGAACTTCGAATCACAGGTCAGTTCTTTCCTTAATCACCTTCAAGAACATCCGTATCTTCTAAAACGATCGGAGAAAAAAGGACTGAGACGTGGACCGATCAACAAGTACACGCTTGTGACGTACCAAGTAGATATTCAGAAGAAGGAGATCCGATTGGTCAACATGAGATCTACGAAACTAAATCCGGTTGTAGAGAAAAGCGTCTGAACGGTTACAGGAGTCACGCTTATGAATTTATCAGAGCAAGTGGGTTATGATCTGGAATTCCCGAATCACTTCTTAAGCTTATCCCGCGGTTTGATCAAGCAAATCGAGACGCAATGTAAGTTCAGCGAAGCCTTGAAGAAGCGTAAGGGGTTTGAGAAGTAGAAATGGTGTTGGAGTAATAGGTATGCAGCCGGGAAGGGGAACAACCGCACACCGCGTGGCTTTTACCCCATCTCAACAACCCGTCCCGCCATACTTTCTACATCATCGGCATGATGACTTACAATCAGGGTGGTGATGGCGTGTTGTTGCAGGAGGGCCTTAATGTCGGCACGTACACGGGTTTTGGTTTCCGTATCTAAGTCGCTGAAGGGTTCATCCATTAGCAATAAACGAGGGCGGGTGATCAGGCTGCGACCGATCGCAACGCGTTGTTGCTGGCCGCCGGACAATTCGTGCGGTTTTCGCTTTTCGTAGCCTGCGAGATCAAGCGTTTTAAGCATATTCGCCACCGCTTCTTTGCGCATGGCTTTGTCCAGCTTGGGAATACCGAACGCGAGGTTCTTCTCTACGCTCATATGTGGGAACAGAGCATTGCCTTGGAACACCATACCGATGTTTCGTTTTTCAGTAGGCAAGGGTAGGAGGTCTATTCCGCCACATTGAATACTGCCTTTTTGTGGCTTCTCAAATCCTGCAACACACCGCAACAAGCTGGTTTTTCCGCACCCACTTGGGCCCGTGAGCGCAATAACATCTCCTTGCTCCACGGCTAAGGCAACACCTTTCAGAACGTCTACGGATCCGTAGGAGAGGTGAAGGTCTTTTATGTCCAGATAAACACTCATGTGCTTTTTAAGAACTGGCGTTCTAGCATGACGATGGGTATCAAGGAACAAAGTACGATGAAGGCTGCTGCGACCGAGGCATCTTCAAGTAATTCAATACCGGCGAATCGGTACGCTTCGGTAGCTAGGGTCTTGAAATTTGAAGGGCGAAGTATGAGCGTAAGCGGAAGTTCCTTGATCACTTCGATGAACACCAATATGGTAGCTGCGCCTAAACTGTTTTTGATCAAGGGGAGGTTGATACGAATAAAGGATTTGATAGGCCCCGCCCCGAGTACCCGTGCCGATTCATCTAAGGAACGCTCCACGGCGCTGTCGCCAGCATGCAGTGTTTCTAATGCGATCGCTAAGAATCTAACGACAAGTGCAAAGACCAGCAGGCTGATCGTTCCGATTAAAAAGAAAGAAGACAGGTCATCCCACATGCGCGCGATGCGCATAACGCCAATGGCAATGACCGCACCGGGTATCACATACCCCAAGGAGGAGGCCACCACGAGCGCATTGCCTTGCTTGCTTTGCTGGTACCGCCGCGCATACAAGAACAAGGCTGCAATAAGCACGGCAACGAACGCTGCTGCTAATGCAATGAGCAAGGTGTTACCCAGGATAGGAAAGAGTTCTTTGATTAGTCCCTTGTCCCAGTGATCTCCCAAGAGGAGGTCTCGTATGATTTTGTAAAGCGGAATGAGCGCGCCAATGGTCAGCGGTATGATACAACAGCAGAACGCAAGCCAGGAAGTAATTCCAAGCAGCCGCGTACGCTGTACTTGATGCGGTTCAAAAGCATAGCGGGTTTTCCGCCGTTGCAAACGTTCCACTCCTCGCATGATGAAAACAACCACCAGGAGTACGGTTCCAATGCGCAATGCCGTGCCTAGGTCAGACATGTTGTGCCAGCTCTTGAATATGCCAGTGGTGAGGGTTTGCACACCAAAATGGGTGACTGCACCGTAATCATTCAAGACTTCCATGCCAACGAGCAAGGCGCCTCCAGCTAGGGCGGGCCTTACCAGGGGAAGTCCGACACGGAAGAAGAGCATGCGCTTACCAGCGCCTAGTGTTCGCGCGGCTTCTTGTAATTGACCTGATCCAAAGGAAAAAAGGGCTCGAGCAGGTAAGTAGATATAAGGAAACAGTACCGCCGCCATAACCAGCATAAGGCCTGTTTCCGTCATGATGTCTACGGACCAAGCGGTTCGCTCGAAAATCGCCAAAGACCAAGATCCTGTGGGGCCGAGTAAATCGCCGTATATATACGCGGCGATGTAAGTAGGTAAGGCCAGGGGAAGAACAAGAGCCCACTTGAATACGCGGCGGCCAGGGAATTCAAATACGCTTACCAGCCAGGCGCAAACAGTGCCGAACAGCAACGCAATACTGATGGTGCCGAACAGCAGGCGTAGGCTGCCTAAGAATTGATCGGGTAAGGTGTATTGCAATGCGTGATACCAGTTGACGGAAGACGTGTGTAAAGGAGCCAATACAACCACCAAAATAGGCGCGAGCAAAAGGATAGCTACGAGGTGAACAAGCCATTTACCCGGTAAGGAGCCTTGTCGCATAGCGTGTATAGGCCTTTATTTCCAACCTACCTCATCGAACAGGTGGGCGGCCTTATTGTTGTAATTGTGGAGTTCGCTCAAATTCAGGTCATCCATTTCAAAATCACCCCACTGCTCTAATACGGGAGATAAGGCGACTCCTTCACGTACAGGATATTCGAAGTTGCCTTCTGCAAAGACCGCTTGCGCTTCCTCACTGACTAAGAATTCAAGTAAGGCTTGAGCCTGCGATGGATTGGGGCTATGCGCGCCAACACCAGCTCCGCTTATATTAACATGCGTGCCGTGTTCACCGAGCTTCGGGAATACGACACCTAGTTTATCACCGATCTGCCGTAGCTCTGGATCGTCACTGCCCAGCAAACGCCCTAAGTAGTAGCTGTTGGCAATAGCAAAGCGTCCTTGACCAGCAGCAACGGCTTTTAGTTGATCTGTATCTCCTCCCTTCGGTTCTCTAGCCATGTTTCGAACGATTCCTGAGGCCCACTCCTTCGCGTATTCGTAGCCTTGACGGGATATCATGGCTGCAAGAAGGCTCTGGTTATAGATATTACTGGAGCTACGAACCAACACGGCACCTTCGTAATCTGATTTCTGCAGGTCGAAATAGGTAGAGACCTCGCTTGGATCCACTTGGTCTTTGTTGTAAGCGATAATGCGTGCACGAATGCTTAGTCCGAACCAGTGCCCATCAGGATCTCGATACTGACTGGGTATCGCACTATTCAGTACGTTGCTATTCACCGGCTGAAGTAGCCCTTTGCTCTGAGCTAGTCCTAAGTTGCCCGCATCTGAGGTGATGAAAACGTCGCAGCGGCTATTAGCACCCTCTTGCACCATGCGCTCAATTAAACTGCCGCTGGATTCAGATTCGATCGTATTGACTTTGATCCCCGTTTTTGCCGTGAATTTTTCGAAAAGGATTTTGTCGCTTTCATAGTGTCGTTTGGAATAAACGTTCACTTGACCAGCGTTAACCGGAACTGCTGCGGCTTGTTTCTGTTCAACAGAACCTTCACCACAACCTATGAACAGGCCTGTGGCTAAGAGTAAAAGCGTTTTAAAAGTCTTCTGGATCATTGGCGCAAAAGTAAGTTTATAGGATGCCTTAAGGGTATCCCTTGATCAAGGTATTCTGCAAGGTCTTTATTGACGTTTGGCCGACTGACGCTCCAGCTTTTTCTGGTATTGCCCCTGTACAATATCTGTTACTACTAAGACCGCAATAACGAAGTAGAAGGTTGTTTTGGTCATTGGTGTGATGGGCTCGCCAAAGAATTTTAAATGCGCTAAATGCCCTCCTTCTGTGACCAACATGATACCTACAACGAATAGGATAAAAAGTCCTAACACTTCATAGAGTCTATTCTTAGCCAGAAAGTCAGCCACTTTATCCGCTAGCCAGATCATGAGCAGACCTCCACAAATAATGGCGATGGCCATGATCGTGAACTGGTAGGAGCCATCTGGATTCTTGGCTAAAGCCATGGCACTGAGTATGGAATCGAAGGAGAAAACAAGGTTCATGATCACGATCAAGGTGATGACTTTTTTTACCGATGTTGCTGACGTGTCTGCTGCAGCATCGTGTTCAAGTGGCTTCAGCATATGCCAGATTTCCTTGATAGCAGTATAAATGATGAACCCGCCACCAACCAAGACAATTATGCTATGCAAGTTCACATGACCGCTGAAGACACCTTCAATATGTGGGTGCCAGAAGGGGTCTTGTGTGTATTTGATCAGCTCAACCAGCACGAAGAGCAGTACGATTCGCAATACCATTGCAATGGCAATACCTACTGTACGCACATACTTCTGCTTTTCCTTGGGCGCTCGTTTTGACTCAAGGGTGATGTACAATAAGTTGTCAAAACCCAACACGGCCTGAAGCATGATGAGCATGAGCAATGTGAACAAACTCTCTACCATTATTCTGCAAATTCGGCCACAAGGTAAACACCGAATGAGCAGCTATGAAAAGTGCTTGTAAGTATCTGATAAATAGGAGGTATTGATAACAAGTCAACTTGGGTTGTCCCAAACGAAAGAAGGCCCGCATGCGGGCCTTCTTTCGTTTAAATGTGGGAATACTTACTACTGGGTACGGTAAAAGAAGTCTTCGCGTGTGATCTGCCCGTTGTTCACTTGGTAAACGCCAAGTTCAGACATATTCATGCGCTTGCCATCCTTAAACGAAATATCCATATCGAACGCGATCGTGAAATGGTTGTCGGCCACAATAGGCTCACTTATTCGGCTACTGTGCACTTCTTGCACACTCTCAGCCCATTGA
>CAZPEQ010000133.1:0-6881 GCA_964585605.1 uncultured Weeksellaceae bacterium
AGCCAGCACAGTAACACAACAGCTGGCTAAAATGCAATTCCACGACCGGGATCGTAACAATGTGCTCAAGACGATTTTTCAGAAATTCCAAGAGTGGGTGATCAGCGCTAGACTAGAGCGCCTTTATACCAAAGATGAGATCATCGCGATGTATTTGAACCGCTTTGATTGGATCAATCAGGCAGTAGGTATTCGCTCTGCGGCTAAGATTTATTTCTCAACTACGCCCGACAACCTGAAAACCGAAGAAGCCGCTTTACTGGTAGGCATGTTGAAGAACCCCGCATTGTTCAATCCAAAGAGGGCCTCTCGTGTAGATACTGCCGTGCACCGGCGGATGGTTGTGTTAAGCCAAATGGTGAAAAAGGATTTCATAACACGACAGCAATACGATTCATTGAAAGTGCTTCCACTCGGTTTGCGCTTTCAAAGCGTGGATCACAAAGAAGGCCCCGCCCCTTATTACCGGGAAGCACTGCGGACAAGGGTCAGTGAGTTGCTCGAACAAAAGGGTAGTGATGGTAAATACATGATCGCAAAACCGAACGGCTCGGCATACGATATTTACACAGATGGCCTGAAGATTTACACCACTATTGATAGTCGCATGCAACAACATGGTGAGTACGCTGTGCAGGAGCATTTGCGCAAGCGCTTGCAGAACCAATTCTTTAAGGATCTGAAACGGAAAAAGCAGCGCCCATTTTCGGCTGACCTGACGAAAAAGGAAGTTGAGAAGATCATGACTTCGGCGCGAAAGCGTAGTGCTCGATACAAAGTAATGACTGGCAAGCTTTGCGCGCATTGCGAACGTCCGGCGGTATACATCAAAGAGATTGAAGTCGGCGATCAAAGCTTCTTTCATTGTGATCCTGATGGCGCGAAAAAAGGCTGTGGTCACAAACAACGCAAGATCGACCCAGACAGTATTGACATTGTGTTTGATACACCAGCCCAAATGCAAGTGTTCTCTTGGCAAGGCATGCGCGATACAGTGATGTCACCCAACGATTCGATTCGATATTACAAAAGCTTCTTACAAGCGGGCTTCATGAGCATGGATCCGAATACGGGGTACATCAAAGCATGGGTCGGCGGCATTGATTTTAAGAATTTTCAGTACGACCATGTCGGAACCGCCAAGCGTCAAGTGGGTTCGACGTTTAAGCCGTTCGTCTATGCAACGGCTCTTCGTGAAGGAATGGATCCTTGTTACGAATTGCCCAATCAAGAAGTTTGCTTTGATATGCCCGAAGGTCAGGAGCAATGGTGCCCCAATTTCGGCAAACCCGGCGGAATGGTCACGGTACAATATGGCTTGTCAAATTCCATGAACAACATTACGGCATGGCTGATGAAACAGTACGGCCCTGAATCGGTTACCAAGTTGGCTAGAGATATGGGGATCCACAACAAATTGGAACCTGTTCCATCATTGTGCTTAGGTGTTGCTGATTTGACGCTGAAGGAAATGACAGGTGCTTTCGCCACTTTCGCAAATAAAGGGGTTCATATCGAGCCGGTCATGTTGACCCACATCGAGGACAAGAACGGAAATACGATTTATACCGCTATCCCCAAAACCTTCGAAGCCTTGGATGAGGTTTCCGCATTTAGAACGCTACAGTTGCTCAAGGGTGTTGTTGATGGGGCAAAGAACCCCACAACCGGTAAGATTTCAGGTACGGGAGTGCGTTTGCGGCATGGTTGGGGCGATCGGCAGTTTTACGGCAATTTGAAGACGCCGATTGCTGGCAAGACAGGCACAACGCAAAACAACTCCGATGGGTGGTTCATTGGCGCAACGCCAGATCTCGTGACAGGAGTATGGGTTGGGGCCGATGACAGAAGTGTTCACTTTTCCACCACTGATCTGGGGCAAGGTGCCAATATGGCTTTGCCGATATTCGGCTACTACATGAATAAGGTCTATGCAGATGAATCCATCAAGATTTCGAAGGGCGATTTTGAAAAACCCGCTGGCTATGATCTAACCTTGGATTGCGCTTCATCGGATACGGAAGAGGAAGAAACGCCCGGCTCCTTGTGGGACTGAAGTATATTTAGACCCTTAATTCAACACGTATGAACAAAGTGGTGGCGAACGCTGATGAGGCGATCGAAGGCATGACCGATAATATGACCCTCATGGTTGGCGGGTTTGGCTTGTGCGGTATACCTGAGAATTGTATTTCAGCAATGGTCAAGAAAGGCGTAAAAGGCCTTACTTGCATAAGTAATAATGCAGGAGTTGACGATTTTGGACTGGGCTTGTTGTTGCAAGGCAAGCAGATCAAGAAAATGGTCAGCAGCTACGTAGGGGAGAATGACGAATTTGAACGTCAAATGCTCAGTGGCGAGTTGGAAGTAGAATTGATACCACAAGGGACATTAGCAGAAAGATGCCGGGCAGGCGGAGCAGGCATTCCGGCGTTCTATACACCAGCAGGCTACGGTACTGAAGTTGCCGAAGGGAAAGAGACGCGTGAATTCAACGGCAAAATGTATGTCATGGAACGTGGTGTTCGCTCCGACTTTTCTTTGGTCAAGGCTTGGAAAGGGGATCAAAACGGCAACCTGGTTTTCAAACACACCGCACGAAATTTCAACCCTTTAATGGCCATGGCGGGAACGGTAACGGTTGTTGAGGTAGAAGAGTTGGTCGGTTTGGGGGAGTTAGATCCGAACACCATACACACGCCAGGGATCTTTGTGCAACGGATCTTTCAAGGAAGTAATTATGAGAAACGAATTGAGCAACGCACTGTTCGCCAGAGAACCTGAGCTATGTCATTGACGAAACAACAAATGGCGCAACGGATCGCCAAAGAACTGCAAGATGGCTGGTACGTGAATTTGGGAATCGGTATTCCCACGCTAGTGGCCAACTACATTCCCGAGGGAATAGAAGTAGAACTGCAAAGTGAGAACGGCATCTTGGGTATGGGCCCGTTTCCGTTTGAAGGTGAAGAAGAAGCTGACCTGATCAACGCGGGTAAGCAAACCGTTACCCTTGAACCGGGAGCTGTGATCTTCGATAGTTCCACAAGCTTTGCCATGATTCGGGGACAGCATGTGCAGCTTACCGTATTAGGCGCAATGGAGGTATCAGACCAAGGTGATATTGCGAATTGGAAGATTCCAGGGAAGATGGTCAAAGGGATGGGCGGCGCGATGGATTTGGTGGCCAGTGCCGAGAACATCATCGTATGCATGATGCACACCAACAAGCACGGTAAAAGCAAATTGTTATCGGAATGTTCTTTGCCCCTTACCGGTGTTAAGTGCGTTAAAAAGATCGTCACGAACCTGTGTGTATTAGATGTGACCCCAGGCGGATTTAAATTATTAGAACTCGCCCCAGGTGTAACCGTCGAAGATGTTAAGGCAGCTACTGCAGGTCGATTGGTTGTTGAAGGAGACATTCCGGAGATGAAGCTGTGAGCTAAACAAAAGTCACGTGAAATTATCCATCATCATACCCGCCTACAACGAGGAGCGGACAATCCATTTGATCTTGGACAAGGTGCGCGACGTGATCATGGATCATGAAGTGGCAAAGGAGGTCGTCATTGTCAATGACGGTTCAACTGACGGTACCGTAGCGGCTGTAAATAAGTACATCGCCGCGAACCCGCAAATGGGGATCAAGTTTTTCGAACAGCCCAAAAACATGGGCAAAGGCGCTGCTATTCATCGGGGTATTCAAGAGGCAACGGGAGACTACTTGTTGATTCAAGATGCTGACTTGGAGTATGACCCGCGCGAGTACAATGACCTGCTAAGGCCTGTGATCGAAGGCTTTGCTGACGTTGTATATGGCTCACGTTTCCTAGGTCACCAACCCCACCGTATTCTGTTCTTTTGGCACAGCTTAGGCAATAAATTCTTGACGCAACTTTCAAACGCGTTCAACAATTTGAACCTAACAGATATGGAAACGTGCTACAAGTTGATGGACGCTAAAATTGCCAAGGGACTTCAACTCAAAGAGAAACGATTTGGGTTTGAGCCAGAGGTAACGGCTAAACTTGCACGTGTACCTAACATCCGTATTTACGAGGTAGGCATCTCCTACTACGGGCGCACCTATGATGAAGGAAAGAAGATCGGCTGGCAGGATGGTATGCGCGCGATTTGGTGCATCGTCCGATATGGTCTAGGTGGGTAGAATGCATAAGTTCCTACAAAAACCGTGGTTTCTTTTTGCGTTGGGGCTATTGGTATTTGGCTTTCAAATTATCCTATCCCAGATTTTCTATTTGGAGCGCATGGCAACATACGACCCGGCGTTCTTCTCTTTTCTTATGCTCGATTCGGGCCAGCCCGAAGCTGTATTAGGCCGTTACGGTACGTGGGTAAGTCAACTGTTGCCTTGGTTGGTTTTGAAGAACGACGGATCCTTAATCGCGTTTTTAAAATCCTATTCGTGTTCTTTTATCCTATTGTACTTACTCTTTTTTTCGATAAGCCTCTTCTGGGTTAAGAGTAAAAAAGCAAGTTTAGCTATGCTGCTTTGCTGCACAGTGGGCTACCATTTTTCGTTTTATTACAGCACGGCAGAGTTGTATCAAGGGCTGGCGCTGATGTGCTTACTCTGGGGTATGTTAGACAGATATCTAGCTACCAAAGGGAGTAAACGTGTATTACTTGGTGTATTGGCATTGTTGCTTACTGCATGGACCTCCCTTTACCATCAGATTCTCGTAATCCCACTTGCGTTTCTAATTGGCTATACAGTATTGCAAGAAAATAAGAGCGGCCGAACCAAACAAGCATTCGTACTGTATGCCTTGCTTATCGCCTGGTTCGTGTTCCGGATCATGGTATTTGAGAAAAGCACTTACGAAGCGAACCGTATGGTTAAGTTCCAGGACTTCATAGACCATACCCCACGATTTTTCGAATTACCAGGATGGGGTTACTTCCGTTGGGAGATCAATGAAATGCCAGCGTTGTTGTTGGCCATGGGGATAGCTGGTTTGCTTTTATTGATGAGACGTGCATGGCTTAGGGCGGGACTTTTGGTTGCAGCATGTATGGGCTTTCTCTACCTGGTCGTGATCACCGATCATGACGGTCAATCCCCCGTCATGTACGAGAACTACTATACCGTGTTTGGCTTTTTCGCTGCAGTGGTTCTTGCCGATAGCGCGTATGCGCTAAAGCGGTTACAAATGAAGAATAGCTTGGCTATTGCGCTGCTAGCACTGTTGGTTGTTGGCTCAGCGCAGATCTATCGCGGCCATGAACCATTCACTCGGGCTGTAGAGCATTATGAACGTTCAGCACGCGTCATGAGTGACCGTGGTATAGGTAAAGGTGTCGTCAATACCAACAACCAGCCATGGAGCTTCAGTTGGATGGTATGGCCAGTTCCCTTCAGTACCGCGTTGATCAGTACATGCCTGCACGAGGGTGAGACGCGCACGATATACGTGTGCGATGATTCTAGAGAAATGGCTACAAACAACTCGGGAGACCTGGTGTTCTTGGGCCCCAATTGGGAACCACTTTGGTTCACTACACAGAATTTAAATGAGCGGTTTTTACTGCCTCCGTCAAAGTATGTGGATCTGACCACAAGGGGTTCTGAAGATAAGCTTGGAGCAATCTGCAAGGATGTTGAATTGAACATCTTGCCTAACGAAATGAAAGCGAACAAGGGTTCGTACACGTATGTGCCGGTTTCCATAAGAAACAATTCAGCCGACACGCTGCATAGCGTATTGCCATCAGGTCAATCCTTGAAGATCGCTTATCAAATGGATTCTGAGCCCGCGAGCACACTACCGCGAGCACATTTTAATAGCCTTGATATGGACATCTACCCAAGAGAAGAACGCGTATTTGATATCGCCATTGAGAAGCCTGCGACAGATGGCCAGTACAAGGTCACGGTGCAGCTGTTCATTGCAGAAAGCGAGACCTACTTAGGCCCGAAGGATAGTTTTGTACTTCATTACTAAGCGAATTTGTGGGGATTGTGCAAGAAGGGGTTACTTTGCGTTCAAGGAACAATGTGTAGAGGACTCTCATAGATTACGAGAAGGGAATTGATCAATATGCTCAAAGCGCTGTATAGGTTTTTATCGCCGAAGTTTCAGACCCTGTTCTTAGACTATAAGGTGGCCTTGAAACCGCGTTATGGGCATGGAGAACCAGCACATACGGAACTGCTTAAGATAGTTGATGCAAATCGAGGCCAGTATCAGGAGTTCATGGAGAAGGCCTTAACCTTCAAGCAGCAAATACAGGAGATCAGGAAGAGCACGGATGAAACTGATATGAACAATCCGGTCTGGAACAACGGCTTTTTGCCTGGATTAGACATCATCGGCATCTACGCTATGCTGGCGATCAAAGCACCAGCAAAGTACATTGAAATTGGTTCAGGAAACTCAACTAAAGTGGTGCACAAGTGCAAGCGTGATAATAACCTCCCGACGCAAGTTATTTCGATTGATCCCCAGCCCAGAGCCGAAATTGACCACCTCGCAGATGTAGTCGTTCGGCAACCATTTGAAAATATTGACCATGATGTGATCTTGAGCCTGGAGAGGGGAGACATCCTGTTCATTGATAACTCCCACCGGATCCTTCCGAATTCTGATTCTATGGTGTTTTACCTAGAGATATTACCTAGGTTAAAGAAAGGCGTGATCGTGCATATTCATGATATCTATTTACCATATGATTATCCGCAGTTCATGTGTGACCGATTCTATTCCGAACAATACGGCTTGGCCATGTTCCTACTTGCAAATCCAGGCAAGTATCAACCTATACTGCCGAACTATTTTATTTCTGAAGATGAGGCGTTAAAGAATGCCACCGCACCTTTTTGGCAGCACCCTAACTTGGAAGGTGTGGAGCGACAT
>CAZPEQ010000134.1:0-6861 GCA_964585605.1 uncultured Weeksellaceae bacterium
TCATGACCACAAAAGCCATCCAAGGAGGAGAATTCCTTATTCGTGAAAGCGACCCACAAGACATCTTCATTCCTGAGCAGTTCAACGAAGAGCAAAATATGATCGCGCAGACCTGTGTCGATTTTCTGGAACAACATGTATACCCTCATGTAGATGATATCGACGCCCTGAAAGAAGGACTCATGCCATCGCTGTTAGAGAAAGCAGGGGAACTTGGCATTCTCGGGATTTCTATTCCCGAAGAATACGGAGGCATGGGAATGAACTTCGTGACGGGTATGCTCACGACAGAAAAAACCGGAGCTGGTTTCAGTACCAGCGTGGCGCTCGCAGCGCATACGGGAATTGGAACACTACCCATACTCTACTATGGTAATGACGAGCAGCGGAAAACGTATATTCCCAAGTTGGCCAGTGGTGAGTGGAAGGCATGCTATTGCCTGACAGAACCGGGAAGTGGAAGTGATGCGAACAGCGGGAAAACCAAAGCCGAGCTAACTGAAGATGGAAAACACTGGGTCTTGAACGGACAAAAAATGTGGATCACCAACGGCGGATTCGCAGATGTGTTCACCGTATTTGCGAAAATTGGTGACGACAAGAACCTTACTGCATTCATTGTTGAGAAAACACATGATGGCATTACGCTGAACCCTGAAGAAAAGAAGATGGGTATCAAAGGCAGTAGCACACGTCAAGTGTTCTTTAATGACTGCAAGATCCCCGTTGAGAACCAGTTGAGCGAGCGCGAGAACGGATTCAAGATCGCCGTTAACATTCTGAATATTGGCCGTATCAAGCTGGCTGGAGCAGCGTTGGGAGGAGCAAAACAAACCGTTGATCAAAGCATTAAATACGCCAATGAGCGCTTTCAATTTGGGCAACCGATCGCCAGTTTTGGTGCGATCCAGAAGAAATTGGCAGACCAAGCCATTTATTGCTACGTCGTGGAAAGTGCCATCTACCGTTGTAGTCGCGATATGACCAATGCGATCAACGATTTGAAAGCAGGAGGAGCCGATCATGCTACTGCCTTGTTGAAAGGTGTAGAGCAGTATGCCGCGGAAGCCGCTATTCTGAAAGTAGCGGGTAGTGAGTGCTTAGACTTCGTCGTAGATGAAGGCGTACAGATCCATGGAGGCATGGGTTACAGCGCGGAAAGCTCCGTAGAGCGTGCTTACCGTGATAGTCGCATCAACCGGATCTTTGAAGGGACCAATGAGATCAACCGCATGCTCATTGTAGATATGATCTTGAAGCGCGCGTTAAAAGGCAAACTGGATCTGATGGGGCCAGCACAAGCCGTAGCAGATGAGCTAATGAGCATTCCAGACATGCCGGAGGTCGGTGACGGTCCGTTGGCGCAAGAAGTCAACTACGTGAAGAACTTCAAAAAAGCGGTGCTTATGACTGCTGGTGCGGCAGCAAAGCAATTGGGTATGGGCTTGAGCGAAGAGCAGGAGATCTTAATGAACATCGCAGATCTGGTCATTGAAACCTACCTCGCGGAGAGTGTTTTGCTACGCACCCAAAAGGTGATCGCCATGAAAGACGAAGCGCAAGCTCAGGAACAAATTTCCATGGCGAAAGTGTTCATTCACGACGCGGCTGATCGAATCAACAAGCATGTAAAAGATGCGATCTATTCATTCGCTGAAGGCGATGAGCTGCGCGGTATGTTGATGGGTGCTAAGCGTTTCTCTAAAGTGGGTGCATTAAACATCAAACAAGAGCGCCGTAAGATCGCGGCGAAGATGATCTCAACGGGAAAATACCCGTACTGATCCTCTTTTAACATTCTCCTGTAAGGCTTTAGCAGTAGGCTTTTCACTCTCCCCGCGCACAAATGGGAAGGTTGTGAATACACGTTGGTGTGGTTTCTGGGCGTTTAAGAATCATATAATACCCTAACCCGCGCTTATCATGACCTTACGAAACTACGCCTTGATCTTTCTGTTTGTTTCCCTCCATTCGATCGCACAACAAGAAACAAAAGAACTCACTATTTACTTTGAATCCAACGAAACCCAAGTCGCAGAAGAGGATTCGAAACGGCTTGCTGAACTTTGTTTTGATATTGACCCTGCTGACGTTGAACAGATAACCTTAATCGGTTATGCTGACGTTCGCGGTTCCGGTCAAGCCAATTACCAGTTGGCCCTCCGCCGTGCCGAATCAGTCAAGCAGGACTTGCTCACTACCTGCTTCAATAAGGTTCTTATATCCACTCAATCCAAAGGATCTAACGAGGCTGACGCAAAACCTGATGATCTGACGAGACTCCAAGGTGACCGTAAGGTCATCGTACAACTGACCTTAGTAGAGTCTGAATATGAGATCAGTGTGCAACTACCAGATGCGGCGCAGCAGCTATGTCACCCTGTTATACGCCCTCTAATACCTGCTGTTGACAAGCATTTCGAGGTTCATACCGTTGACCCAACAAAAGAGATCCGATTCATTGCGACGGATGGTGTGCACGTGATCATTCCTGCGAATGCAATCGTTAACACGAATGGAGATGTGATCAAAGAACCCGTTGAAATAGCGTATAGATCATTTGCAGAACCTTACGAAATCATTGCCAGTGGTATACCCATGCATATTGATACGGATGAAGGTGTAGGCCATTTCGAAACGGCCGGTATGTATGAACTAACTGCATCCTTGAACAACAACCAATTGGGTCTAGCACCTGACAATCAAATACAGTTGATACGACCTGATACAGATCCGATACCTGTGGGGTATGGCACATACTCAATCGATGCAACCTCGGGAAAATGGCAGGCGAATGGATCGTTAAGTGTAACGCCGGATACGGTCACAAGAAATGCGGTTTCCTCTTCTATACAGATCGTCACGCAGGCCATGAAAAAGTACCGTCGTAAAATGGCCCAGCACGCTGCGGGGGTGGAACCATCCCAAATCAGGTTCAACGAAAGGCTAGAGAGTCCGACTTATGGTGGCACCAAACTGATCGACGAGCGAAAAACGCTGAAGCGAGTGAGCGCTTCAAGAGACCCATACAAACGTCAAGGCACTATACCAGCGATTCGAATCGTACCAACAACCTATGAACGCTATAAGAAGACAAAAGACACAGGCTTCACGGTAAAATTTGTTCGAGGGAGAAGTACTTTTCGTGAGTGGCGACATCTTCCTTCACAAGTAGAGTTCGTTCACAACGGCGATGAATCAAGAAGACGATTTAAAAAAGTGTTCGCAGCCAAACATTGGTACCAAGATCTGGTGTTAGACATTCCAAGCGGATCGAACGCTGGAACTTTAAAACTGAAAGAAGACGGCAAGTGGCGAACAATTCCCATACTTATTCGAGAAAAGGAAAATTCAACGCTGTTGCGAAAATGGGACACGAATTATGAGCGTTATAAGCGCACGCGTGCTGCGCGCATCGAACGTTTTGACAAGAAGTTACAAGAAAGGCATGATCTCTGGGCGGAGCGGGATAGCTTGTGTATGCCGAAGTCATGGAATTACGCTAAAGCGAAAATGACACCGGCCGAAGACAGCATGTCCATGAAAGCTTTTAATCAATATGCTCAAGCACCGAGAGTAGTCAGCCCAACCTTCGGCGCTATGGAGGCAGTCTATAAAAACCTGAGTACCGTTCAAAACACCTTCAATCTCAACGGATTCGGAGTGTACAATATTGATCGGATCATGAAGATGAGTTCGCAGAACAACCTCTTAGCCACTGCCGTTTTATCTGATGGCTCCCCTTTTGAGTGGCTCAGCGCATATGGTGTTCTGAAATGGGAACAAAGCGTCATCACTTATTGGGGTAATGGCACACCTACATGTAGCATGTTAGTGGCAACGGGGCGCATGAAATCATTGTTCTTCGTTGCGGAGGACGGCACCATCGCTATTGCCGATGTTGATCCCCTAAATGAGAAGACCCCAAAAGCGACTATTGTATGTACCTTATTAGAAGACCCCGAATCAATTGAAGATATCAGGCTCGCCGCTGCACAGTAGTTCCTTGGCCAGTCAACAACGTTAGCACAGATCGCGCAAGGCATATGATCGACATACCTTTGACCTATGCGTTATCTCAGCATCTTCATCATTGTGTTAGCCTGCAAGCTGAACGCCCAGTGGGTGCAGCAACCCGATTTCCCAGGCACAGCTCGAGATGATGCCACTGTGCTCACACGCGCAAGTTTTGGCCTATCCTTCGTTGGCACAGGGCGCGACCTTGGTTTCAACCTGACCAACGACTGGTATGCCGTTGAGGTCCTAAGTGGAAGTGCGAACTGGACGCCTATTTCGGCGCTGCCTGCCACACCTCGGCAATATTCCACACCACTGGGGGAGCAAACCACCTTGCTATTCGGCGGGCAAGATGCGAACGGTGGCCTAACAGAGCTATGGGAATATGGGCCAGGATCAGACACGTGGTTTCAACGTGCATCGCTTCCTGATTCGGGGAGAAGTGCCTGCGCAGGCTTCTACAATTCTGATTTCGCATACGTGGTCGGCGGAATTCTCAACGATGGCAGTGCCAGCAAGGAGGTATGGAAGTACGATTACCTGCTTGACTCGTGGAGTCAACTACCGGACTTTCCCGGCACGGCGCGCCACCGAGCCATGTACTGTGACGCTGGAATAATTGCAGGCGGCGCCGACAGCCTCTTCAACCCGCTTGACGATGTCTGGCGCTTCGATTTTCAAACAGAAACCTGGTCTCCGCTTGCTCCGCTTCCGCTACCACTTTATGGTGCATCTGCTGTTTCCTCTTTCCCGAATATGATACTCGCAGGAGGCGTCACTACTGGTGATCAATACCGGGCAGATATTTGGCGGTACAATATTCAAACTGACACGTGGGTCTCCTACCTCTCTCCCATACCAACAGCTCGGAAGGGTTTAGCTCTGATTCTGACCACGGGTTCCATACCTGTGCTTCAGGTGGGGCTTGGTATTGACAGTACGAACACCCGATACGATGACTGGTGGTGGCAGGATCATACGCTAGGAGTCTCATCCAGCGCGCTAGTCGATTGGGAGGTCTTCCCGATTCCAGCCGATCAAGAAATCTCAATACGCTTCGCGAGTGGCACGTATCAAGGCCAAGTACAACTGTTCGATCAGCTTGGTAGAATCGTGCTTGAGTACAGCACCAACTCAAGGGAAACCAACATTTCACTTCGCGGGATCCCAAACGGCGTTTACGCACTGATCTATATAAATGAGAATGGCGAGCGCTTCGCACAAAAGCTGATCGTACAACGCTGATCTCTCAACTCACTCAGTCGTTGTTCGATGTTCCATGATGTGCCTTTTGAACCGGAAACAACAGTCTTTTGATTCGCGCTTGTGATGAGGTGCCATTTCTTCTTTCTGACTTTACCCTAGCCCATCGATCACGATCGGCATATGATCGCTCAAGCCGATCCAGTCGTCGTGCGCACCTACCTGTATCGAAGTTTCTGACGTCAGCAGTTCTTTTGAAACACAACACTGATCCAAGTGATAAGGTTTGTGTCGTTGTTTCAACAAATACAAGGTTGGTTCCAACTCTTTACCCTGTTCTTCTTGCCGCAGCGTATGGTAAACACTGCACATACCGTATGATCTCAGTTGCTCCATCACCTGCGTATGGTTTCCTTGTTTCCGCTTACCGTCCCAGATCGCATTGCTGTTCCAATCACCGATCAGTATTGCTGGATCGAATAGCTCTTTTTCATAGTGCTGCAATGCGTTCCAGATCTGCCTTACATAACTGTTATCCTTCTGTTCCTCATCAGGCATGGCCCAGATCGCGAAAAGTGTAAAGCTTAACGGTCCCGTTACCTGAATGGGAATGATGTACTTGAATCGGTCGTCGTATTTATCGGAGACGCTTAGGTGAAATTCGTTGAATGAAATGATGCCAACACCTTTGTTCGGGTTTTCTCCTATCCAAATAAATTCATTGTAATCAGGTATGCGTTGCGCTGGACTGTATTTGACTTCTTGCTCACATTCTTGCAATACGAGAATATCGGGTTCAAGCTCTAGCATACGCGGCCATTTCTTCCGGAAGGCCATGTTGCAATTCCAAGAGATCAACCTCATGATGCTAGGTGGTAATTACCCCTCCTCGAAGCCTTCCGTTTTCTCCAGAATATGAAAACTACGAATGAACTCACGCTCAACACCTTCGTCCGGATAGGCACCATCCCGCAAGATCGTGACCTGATACAAACGATTCTTCACCATGAATATTTCCCCTGACACGTGCCACGAATCACCATGTGCTTTAATGCGTTTAGCGGGCATACCGTTCACTGCAAAGTTTCGATCATCTAGAATGCTCGAATTTTCTAACATTTTCAACGCACCGTTAAAAGCGTTCTGCAGCATATTCCCTGCCCCTTCATTCTTCACGTGCTTGGATGGGAATTCAGAAATGCTGACCATGAAACTTTGGGTTGAGCTCTCCTTATAAACGTACATATCGTAGCGAACATCGCCTACCTGGGTCTTTACCCGGTCAGAAGAGAATTCGGGTTCTCCCGGGAACTTGGCCAAGAAATTCCCATCAACAGAACGGTACATACCATCCGGCCCCGTCTTCCCTTTTCGATAATCCTCATATACACTCGATTTCTGCTCATAAGCAGGATCCGTACCCGGTGAATCGGTCTTCACCGGATCATCACACGACTGAACCAATAGCGCCACGCATAGCAACCCGCTCAACATCTTAAGTACTTGTACCATACTGCCAAATTACTAAGCATCGCTTAACGTACGCGCTACATTTGCCAAACATGATCTCACCAGATATGGATCACGACGACTACGCTGCGTTGCGCACCTCAGCTCCCTCGGTCTATTTAGACCAGTTGG
>CAZPEQ010000135.1:0-6859 GCA_964585605.1 uncultured Weeksellaceae bacterium
CATCCTTTACGACCAATTCGGCTACGTGCAAGCCGTGCGAGCAGGACTGTATTATCGCAGTGCCGATGCCGGCTACATCTTTGCGGGGTTGGAACAGGGAGATTGGCAATTCGGTTTAAGTTACGATGTGAACTTCAGTAGCCTGACACCAGCAAGTAATAACCGTGGAGGGGTGGAAATGACCGTTGTACGCATCTTCAAGACCAGGTCATTACCGAAAAAATACCGCCTTTGCCCTGCTGACATATGATCCGTTACGCGCTCATATGCATACTGGCATTTACTGCTTTCAATGGCAATGCGCAAAGCGTAGAGCAGTTCTTGCAATGGGCCAACGAAGCCAAACGTCTAGGCGACTACCGAGCTAGCGCCACGTACTACGAGGAAGTCTTAAAACGGCAGCCGGGATTATTGGTACACCAATGGGAATTGGCAGAAGCTTACCGCAAGAGTAAGCAATGCGATAAAGCTGCCACTTTATACAAACGTATTGTTGGGAAGGATCTGCGGAAAACCCATCCTGATGCACGCCTATTCCAAGCCGAAATGGAACAATGCGATCTGCGGCCTGACGATGCGCGGGTCACGTGGGAAAAAGTGCTCAAGAACGAAAAAAAACAATTCGGTTACCGCGCACTGCGGGCAAAGAATGCCTTGCTATCCATTGCAATGATGGATAGCTTAAAGGGGAATCAAGTAGATGTTAGTATAACACGCTTGGGAGATCCGGTAAACACCTGTTACTCGGAAATGAGTCCGCGCATCGTTAATGATAAATTGGTCTACACCACGACCAATCCGAGCGCTTTGGGGATCCATTTCAGCGAGGGGCAGTCGTATAATGTGATGGGTATAGCAAGCAGCGAGAAGACCGCTGATGGCTGGGGCGTGCCTACCCCAGTGCGTATTGAATCAGACGCATTTGTAGGCAATACGGCCATGACGGAAGAAGGCCACTTGATCTTCAGTAAAAAAACCGCTGAAGGCACCCAACTGTTCCGCGCAAAGAATGGCGGGCAAGGTCCAGCGGAACCACTAAAGCTAATCAACAAAAAAGGGAACAACACCAAACCCATGGTAGCTGTGCTCAACGGCCAGCAGACCTTGTTCTTTTGCAGCGATCGTAAAGGCGGCCAAGGTGGTTGGGATATTTGGATGGCGAACATCGATGATGGTGTCGTCTCATCACCACGAACAGCAGGTACGGTAGTGAACACACCAGGTGATGAGACCTGCCCGTTCTTCGATCAGCAGAATCAAAAATTGTACTTCTCCAGCAACTTCCATCCTGGCATGGGGGGCTATGACCTATTCAGCAGTTTTGCGCTAGCGGAAGGTTTCTCTGAACCAACGAATTGGGGCTATCCGCTGAATACCGAACGGGACGAGCTGTATCCAGCCTTTTATCCCGAAGAAAAACTAGGGTTCTTCTCTCGCATTCCTTTGGACGCCGGTTGCTGCAAAGACGACAATTGCTGTCCGGACATTTTCCAATTCCAATACAATAGGGACACGATACCCGAAGACACGTTGATCACCGCTATGCTCACGGGCTCCAGTGAGGAAGTGCAAAGCAAACTGCGCGGCTTATTGCCTATTCGTTTGTACTTCCACAATGACGAACCCAACCCACGCACCACACAGACGACCACACAGTACACGTATCGCCAGACCTACCTGAAGTACCGCGAACTGATTCCGCGTTACCAGAAAGAACAAGGTTCGAATGATGTGCGTATTTCCGAGATCAACGATTTCTTTGATACTGAGGCAGAAGGGAATTTCACCAAGCTGAATACATACTTGGACCTGCTCCAGTTCATTCTTCAACAAGGTGATACGGTAGAGATCACAATTCGTGGGTTCGCCTCTCCCCTCGCGGAAAGTGATTACAACGTGAACCTGAGTTTACGCCGGATCAGCAGTTTGCAGAACTACTTACGCAGCTATGCGAATGGTGCGCTGCGCCCTTACCTGAACGGCGCCGCACCGAAAGGCCAATTGATCGTGAACAAGGCCCCTTACGGAGAAAGCACGAGTGAGACCTCTGTTAGCGATGAAGTAACGGACCTGAAAAATTCCGTGTATAGTCGCGGCGCGGCGTTAGAACGGCGGATCGAGCTTGAGGCGATCGATCTGTTTTCTGCGAAGACCGTGACCGATACGGTGAGAATAATCGAGAACATCGGTAAGGTGTTACAGAATATGCCTCAAGAGATCGAGTTCGTGATCAAAAACACGCAAGCCACTCCACTTACGTTCATCTCATCCAAAGCGGACTGCGGTTGTACTGAGGCACAATTACCGGAGGAAACGATAGCTTCTGGTGAACAGATACCCGTAAAAGTGCAGTTCAATGGCAAAGCAGCCGAAGGGCCTTTTGAACGTAAGGTCTACCTGATCAGTGATGGCGAACCCAAGGTGATCGAATTGAAAATTGAGGGTATTATTTTGCCGATTCGGTGATTCGAAATAAGTTTCCCATTCCCCCAATGCTGTTCTACAGATCCTATTCGTAACATTCATGCTGGGTTCTCTCATACACGGCAATTACGTTCATTCTATTCGAACGATCAGACCTCCTGGTCTTCAGTGCTCAAATTGCGGTTCTCTTGGGCAGACCGATATAACAAAAGTTGCTCACGTAGTCCATATCTGGTTTGTCCCTTTATTTCCAACTCGGACCTTTCATCAATTTGACTGCACCATTTGTGCCGAAAGCGCGGACTACAGTTGGCCTCAGGATCGGAACCATTCCGATTTCATGAACAACAGAATACGCTACCTGCCCATCTGGTTGTTTTCCGGCCCTCTACTTATTTTAATCGGAGTTCTACTATTTCAATTCAACCTTACCCGTGAAAACAAGATCATGGAGCAGCGTATTCTTGACTCGCAAATTGGTCAGATCGTTGAATACGAAACTGAATTAGGCCAGTTTTCTTCACTCCGGATATGCGGCCGAAAGGGAGACTCGTTACTCGTAAACTATAACACACTAGAAATAGGTTCTTACCGACACATTGAACAGATACTGGATACAAAGTACTACGCCAGTGACACGCTAGTACTGGCCACTAACGATCTCATAGAATGGGTACGAACAGGAAAGGTTAAGTACAGCTATCAGGGGAACTAACGTCCTTGTTAGTCAATCTCAACCTTTCTGCGTCTAGTGAATGCAGTAAGCAGTTGGTCACTTGTTGCGACTTCTCTTCAAACACACTTATTCTCACATTCACACATGGATAACCTGCATTGACTGTCTTTGCCGCGTCTAACAACCGTGCGTTCTTTTAGGCCATGGTAGAAGACCTTAACCTACCTGTTTTGACAAACCTTACCGAACCTTACCAATGCGTCAAATCCAAAACACTCAAAAACGACAAGAGAATCGATCTCAGAATTACATGATCATGCTCTTACTTACTGCAATGGCCGCCAGTTACCTACTGTATTATGGCCCGTTAGCGGGGTAGTGACCTACGCTGTTGCCCTTGCACATATGTAACATTGAATGATATTGGGGCGGTTCAATAAGTGACTCCCCAGTATCATTGTTTCATGTCAGATTTACGTGAGGCCAGTTTCTGGAAGAAACTACTGGAGAAATTATTGAAGATCGTAGCCAAGAACCTTGGCGGTAAACGCAAGTCTAGCGCTAAGCATCAACACGTGGTGCCTCATGAAGACGGCTGGGCGGTCCGGGGCGAAGGCAATACACGCGTAACGGCTAGCTACAAATACCAAGAGGATGCAATCGAGCGCGCAAAGGATATTGCGGAACGGTATAAATCGGACGTGATCATTCATGGCAAAGACGGTCGAATAAGAGACCGCAGATCCTACGACTAAACTTTGCCAAATCCCTGTTCCCACAGGTTAGTAACTGTCTACGACCGCCATTCGTTCACGATAATAGTAATCCTATTTAACTCACTGCTGTATCACACTCATTCGCTAGATCACGGAGGTGATTCTTACGTGAACTCTTGTACTTATTTCTTCGCTGCGCTCCTATATTTGTTACAATCATTATAAAATTTAAGATTTCATGGGCAGGTTTTTATTAGTGTTCCTCATTCCACTTTTACTCTCTACAAACGGTTTTGCTTCTCACATTGCTGGTGCGCAACTCACTTGGTCGTGCATTGGCAATAACCAGTACTTGTTCGAACTTTTGCTTGTTCGAGACTGTAATGGCATAACGCTGGGCGGAAATCAAACGATTGAGTTCCAGTCCTCATGTGGCACTGTGCCCCCGTTATCCTTGCCTCCCCAGAACCCGGGAGGAACTGAGATCAGTGAAGTTTGCCCTTCTCAACTTCAAAATACAACCTGCAATGGGGGGACATTACCGGGTTACCAGGAACACCTATTTACAGGTATTACCACACTACCTCCATGCGGCCTTTGGACCGCTTCATGGTCGGTTTGTTGCAGAAATGCAGCCATTGTGAATCTTGTTGGTCCAGGTGCTGCAGACTCCTATATCGAAGCTACATTGAACACGCTTGACGTTCCATGTCCGAGTTCAATTGGCATGACTGGGAGAAGTGCGCCATTCGCTTGCATTAATGAAACTTACGCGTACAGCGTCGAGGCAAATAGTAATACCGGCGACTCACTCAGCTATGAACTTGTGTCCGCGCTGGAGGTAAACGCTGTACCGATCCTATACGCTGCAGGTTTTAGTCCTGGACAACCTATTCCAGGTGCGCAGATAAATCCTGTTACCGGGCTGCTAACCTTCACGCCTACAACGATGGGTTCGTTCGTAATTGTCGTTAAGGTTTCTAGCTATGACGGCCTAGGCACCTTAACAGGTACTGTAATGAAAGACTTTGTGGTTCAGACTTTGAGTTGCACTAATTCACCTCCTGCCATTTTCGCCGGGAATATTCAAAGTACTTCTGGTACCATCTCCGTACTTGATTCGACGAGTGTTGCGGTATGTCCCGGTGATAGTTTCTGTTTCGATATTGTAATAACTGATCCTGATATTACTGATACGTTGACGTTAAGTTCAAACGTAGCAGATGTATTGCCATGGGCCACAGTCGCCTTCACATCCGGAAATCCGCTCAATGCGCAAATATGTGGGACCACTCCAATTTCGTTCAGCAATGATCAGCAACTAGTCCTTTCAGTCTTTGATGATAATTGTCCGGTACCCAGCAACCAACAGTTCGTTTATAATATAATTGCCAATGGGAGTACCATTGCTAGCAGCGATCAGTTCATATGCGGCTCACAAGCGGCCCAACTGAATGCTCTAGGAGGAACCCTATTCAATTGGTCAGTGCTAAGTGGCGACCCTATTGTGGTTGGTCAAAATTTTAGTTGCAATCCGTGTAGCTCCCCTATAGCGACCCCGAATGTTACAACCACCTATCTGGTGACCTCTGATCTGGCAGGAACTTGCGCTATAAACGTAGATACCGTTACTGTGAACGTGGTCAATGATTTTGCAGTGAACACATCTACAGCAAGTACGATCTGTGCAGCAGTTCCAATAAGTATCAATACCAATGTAACTCCCGCTGGGTCTTACCTCTACAGTTGGTCACCAGCTACATTCCTGTCCGACCCTTCGATTGCAGATCCAACGGTATCCATTACAGCTCCGGGGTTGTACACATACGTACTTACAGTTTCCAGTGCTTTAGGGTGTGTACGTAAAGATAGCCTCACGATTGAAGTTGTTCCGAATGGCGCGGCCTTCTCCTTGGATTCCGTTGGGCCAGCAATCTGCGTCGGTCAATCATCAACTATTGGCGTTAGTCTGCAAACGGCACCCTTCTCTTGCGGAGTAGACAGTGTAGTTTGCGCTGCGGGGACATTTTCCGGTGAAATAGGATTTGACCAGACCAGTAACGCCAGCAACACATATCCTGCACCGTATGGTAATTTTTCCAGTGGCGCGCGACATCAAATGCTCTTCAGGGCAAGTGAGCTGACCGCAGCTGGTTTCAGTGCGGGAAAAATACTTGAACTGGCTTGGAACATCGACAACGTGAATGGAACCTCCACGTACCAAAACTTCGAAATTAGAATGGGGTGTACCACCCAAAATTCACTGACCCAATGGCTGAATGGGACAACTGTCGTTTTTCCTGCCCAAACGGTCAACATAAGTGCAGGATGGAACGTGCACCCCTTGTTCGGTACTGGATATAATTGGGACGGTAGTTCCAATCTAGTTGTGGAGATTTGCTTTGACCTGACGGGCATATCTGGGAACACCCTGAATTCATCGACTTTCTTTTCTTCAACAGCCTTCAATTCTACCTTGTTCTTTAATTCGAGCGTAGGCGGGGTCTGTAATACTGGCGCATTTATAATTAGCACTAACCGACCGAATACCCGGTTTACATTCTGCGAGGCGGCGAGCACTGCATTGAATTTCATGTGGGATCCGCCAGTGGGGGTTGCTGACCCGAATTCCCCTAGTACCCTTGTAACACCTCCGTCATTGCCGTTTACGTATACGGTAACTGTAACTGACACTATTACAGGTTGTTCAAATACAGCGAGTACTACGCTAACATCCGTTACGGGTGGCTTTAGTGTGAATGGCAATGTCTTTACGGCGAACCAGCAAGGGGCTACCTACCAATGGCTAGATTGTAACGCGGGTTTAGCTCCTATTCCAGGTGCAACTGGGCAGCAATACACCGCCACGGGCTGGGCGAATTTGGCACTTGCCGTAACATTCAATGGCTGTTCTGATACGACGGCCTGCCAACAAACAGTCGGTATCCTGGAAACAGAGGAATTCGCTGACCTAGCTATTTACCCGAACCCAAGTGACGGAGACTTCACCGTAACCTTTGGCAAGACCCTAACTGGGGTGACC
>CAZPEQ010000136.1:0-6834 GCA_964585605.1 uncultured Weeksellaceae bacterium
CACAAAAAAGCCCCGACTAGCGTCGAGGCTTTGCTACGGTCGTAGCCCGTAGGGGTCTTCCCTCGACAAGCTCGGGATGAACCCCGATTCCTTTGTACGCCATAGCGCACAAAAAAGCCCCGACTAGCGTCGAGGCTTTGCTACGGTCGTAGCCCGTAGGGGAATCGAACCCCTGTTTCAGCCGTGAAAGGGCCGCGTCCTAACCCCTAGACGAACGGGCCAAAAACGTCAATCCCGCATTTGGGAGGCGCAAATGTAATATTTACACCTAAACTATGCCTTCAGAATCTGACTGAAATCTAAAACCAAGTCGTTTCCCGGTGCTTATCTGCACATTGGCGTTAAGTGCATTCATTTCGTGCACGCTCACTTGATTCACCTGATCGTACGGAGGCATAAGGAGATCAAAGTCAATGACATAAAGTACAATAGACTCTAACACAGCCTTAAGCATTTCACGTGACATCTGCATATTCGCCACGTCATTGTAGAGATAGCCTAACTGGCGTTTCCCTTGTAGAAAGAACTGCCCTTCCTTGTTCAAGAACAACCTGGAAACCATATATCCGATATCACGCTGCCTATTAAAGCGAAACGAATCCGCCAAGAAGTTGTAGACGTTGATCAAGCCAAAATACCCGCGCATTTCATCATCTGCCAAGTACGAGGTTTTCCACAGGCTATGTGATTGATCCAACTTGAATACGTTGGTATGCATGTGAAAAATGATGACATCCCCTGCGACGGTAAGCTGACAGGCCATTTCACCATTGCCTTTGTATGCAACCTGGACACGCTCATCCATGGGTCCAATCGACGCACTTAGTTCTTCAGCCAATTCTTCCAAGACCTCCTTGAGCATTTCGAAGGTTTCTCTGGTTCTTGCGTAAACGTTCTGTTTCATACAAGAACGCTCCTTGAGCATTTCAATGATCAACGCTTTCGATGTCTTGTTTTCTTCTTCCATGGATCAATATGCTTTTGCGAAAAGTACGCGCTGTGCAGAAGGCGCCCCCGTCACCATGCATGTGCCAGCATTAGCCTCTCCTTGCAACGGTATACAACGGATCGTCGCCTTTGTCTCCTCCTTTACTTTTTTCTCGGTTTCTGCAGTGCCATCCCAATGAGCTGAGATGAAGCCACCTTTTTCCTCCAATGTTGTTTTGAACGCTTCGTAGGTATCTACCTCGGTAATGTGTTCATCCCGGAATTGAAGTGCGCGTTGATACAAGTTGTTCTGTATTTCCTCTAACAAGGTTTCTATGTGATCAGCAGCACCTGCTAAAGCACGAACTTCCTTGGAGAGTTCATCTCTGCGCGCTAGTTCAATGTTACCGTTCTCCATATCTCGATTACCTACGGCTATGCGCAATGGATACCCTTGGAATTCGTACTGTGCGAATTTCCACCCCGGCTTGCGTTTGTCATCTCCATCAAACTTAACCCGGATATGCTTTGCTTTCAGATCGGCGATCAGTGGTTCGATGTAGGACTGTAACGCATCTAATTGTTCCTTGGTCTTGTAAATGGGTACTATAACCACCTGGGTAGGTGCCAACTTGGGCGGAATGACCAAGCCCTGGTCATCAGAGTGTACCATGATCATAGCACCGATCATGCGCGTTGTGACCCCCCAACTTGTTGCCCACACATGAGCTAATTTGTTGTTCTGATCGGTGAACTGCACATCAAAGGCTTTCGCAAAATTCTGTCCTAAGAAATGAGATGTTCCGGCCTGTAAAGCTTTGCCGTCCTGCATCAACGCTTCTATACAGTAAGTATCCTCAGCCCCAGCAAATCGCTCACTCTCGGTTTTGACTCCTTGAATAACCGGCATCGCAAGCCACTCTTCCGCAAAACGCGTGTAAACGCCCAGCATGGTCTGCGCTTCTTCAACCGCTTCTTCTTTTGTAGCATGTGCAGTATGTCCTTCCTGCCATAGGAATTCAGTAGTGCGCAAAAACAGGCGAGTGCGCATCTCCCAACGCACCACATTCGCCCATTGGTTAACGAGAATAGGAAGATCCCGGTATGAGTTGATCCAACCCTTGTATGTGTTCCATATGATCGTTTCGGACGTTGGCCTAACGATCAATTCTTCGTTCAGTTTGGCTTCCGGGTCAACAACAATACCTTTTTCCGGATCGTTCTTTAAACGATGATGCGTGACTACAGCACATTCTTTGGCAAACCCCTCTACGTGGTCAGCCTCCTTGGCCAAGTAGCTGATGGGGATGAAAACGGGGAAATACGCGTTAACATGCCCAGTTTCTTTGAACATATCGTCCAAAGCCCGCTGCATATGCTCCCAAATGGCGTAACCATGTGGCTTAATGACCATACATCCCCTAACATCCGAGGTTTGGGCCAAATCAGCCTTCAGAACCAAGTCATTGTACCACTGCGCGTAGTCCTCCGATCTCTTTGTAAGTATGTCCGCCATCAAGTGCTAAAGAGTGGTATTATTTTTGTATCTTCATTGTCGGCGGGCAAAAGTAACATACTAAGCCGCTAAACAAGTCCAATCAGGAAAGCCAATGATAGCATCGAAATTGATCCCAACCCAAGTCCTCTACGTTTTCGCAGCGCTGCTGCTTGCATCATGCGGAGCATTGCAAGAAACGGCCTACACCGCAGATGATGCTTATTATAGTAAGGACGGGGACTACCAGCGCGAGGTAGTGGCTAGTACTGAAAGAGTTGCAGAGCAGCAGGCAGGGACTGTAGACGGCGAGGAGGATTATTACGACCCCGATGAGGCCTCACGGCAGCAAACATCGCCGCGTAGTTATTACGATGCTACCTATGGTGACCCACAATATTATCGTTACGATCGGTTTGCTTTCAATAATAGCGGCTGGGGAAGTCGTTTCGGCAGCCCGTTCATCCAACCTAGGTTCAATGGCTATTTCGGTGCAGGGTCGTTCTATGGCGGAGGGTCTTCTTTTTACGGATATGACCCATTTGCCTCGAATTTCAGGCCTTTCAACGACCCCTGGTCCTCCCCATACGGATATGGAGGTTGGAATAATGGTTTCAGTCCTTACAGCAGTTTTTACTCACCATATGCTGGATTTGGCGGACAAGGGTTTTACGGCAGCAACTTTTACAACCCATATGGAGGTTTCTACAACCCATATAGTTCCTTTTACGGCGGCGGGTATGCATATTGTCCACCAGGGGGTTACGGATCTTATGGTTCGGTAGGTGTTGGACTGCCGGGTTCCTATGGTTCCAGAGGTTCAATAAATGCAGTGGTGGGTAATTCCAATACGGTGCGGCCACGATTCGGGCGGCCTGGCTCAATAGACCTTGTACCGACGGTAGCAGCACAGATAGAAGCAGATAGAAGCAGGAATTCTTCAGCACGTACTACTGGCCGAACTGGTGCAGAAGCGGCAAAGCAAACAAGAGTTGACCCGAATCGATCTTCAAAGCAGAGCAGGCCAAGGCTGAACTCTCCTAGCAGAAATAACTCCGGAAAAAGTTCAAGAGATCGCAGTGGTTATAAGACCAAAGCCAACGAGAATAGCCGTGGCACACGTGGCAACAGTGGATTCGACCGAAATCGAGGAAGCAGTAGGTCTGGAACATCACGAAGCCGGTCAAGTGGATCTAGCCGCAGTGGAGGAAGCGGTGGTCGAACACCTAGATAAAAACATGAACAGTAAGGCTTCAATTCTAGCGCTTATCCTACTAAGCGTCCTCCCGTCTCTTGTGCTTGCTCAGAACGAAAATGACGTCCTTCGATATTCTCAGGACTTACCGGGGGGATCAGCTCGATCGATTGCCCTTGCGGGTGCGATTGGAGCAATGGGTGCAGACCTTGGCGCTGCTCAAACCAACCCCGCAGGGCTTGGCCTGTATAGGACCAGTGAACTGGTATTCAGTCCTTCCATGGAGTTCAACAATACAAGTACCAATCATTTCGGCACGGTCAGTGACGAGAACCGATCGCGCTTTGCCATCAGCAATTTGGGCTTTCTAATCAATTATGGCCCTAAGGAGAATTCAAAATGGAAAGGCAGCTCCTTTGGACTAGAGTTTGATCGTACCAGAAGTTTCCATTGGGATAGCAGGGCACGGGCTGATGGGCTGAACACCTCCCTTACCGATCAATTTTTGGCTAATGCGAATGGGGTGCCCGCGGCAAACTTGAACTCCTTCGTTGAAGGTCTTGCCTTTGACGCTTTTGTCTTAGACCCACACCCTGATACGGCGCTAGCCAACCAGAACATTTACGTTACCACCTTCTCTCCAAATAGTTCTTTTGACCAAGATCAGTTCATTCGAACCCGTGGATCAACCAGTAATACGAACTTGTTCTTCGCGGCAAATCACAACCACCGGTTTTTTATTGGTGCATCCGTGGGTATTGTCAGTGGTAAGTATGAAAGTACATTGATACATCGGGAGAACACGACGGATCCCAACAGCGATCTGCAGTCATATGAATTTCGAGAAGACTTGGTCACATCCGCTTCAGGGGTGAATTTCAAGTTGGGGTTCCTCTACCGTGTTGGAGAATCTTGGCGAATTGGAGCAGCCGTGCATACACCAACAGGTTGGAGCTTGAACGATACGTATTTGACCGAGGTTTCTAGCGAATTTGGCAATGGCGATTCATTTCGTGTACTTTCAGATGAAGCCCCATTCGCCTACAGGGTATCCACCCCTTGGAAGTATTTATTGTCCTCTGCTTATGTGTTCGGAAAGCGTGGCCTTATCACTGCCGAGTATGAGTACAACGACCTGCGATCAGGCAGGTTAAAAGAAAGTTCCTCTTCTATTGACATCAATGACTTTGAACTGGAAAATAATCAGGTCCGTTCTCGCTTTAACGCAGTTCAAAGTTTGCGCATGGGCATAGAGTGGCGTGTAGGTCTAATCTATTTCCGGGGAGGATATGGCTTTGCCGCTGATGCCTTTAATGAGAACGATGTGCAACACGGGGAGGACTTACAAATCCTTGCCGGAGGACTGGGGTATCGCAAGCAGCGCTTATCGCTGGATTTAGGTATACAGCGCTATACCCGATCTAACAACTTCTTTGCGTATCAAAATGACTTCGTTGAATTGAGCGAGAGCACAGCTACAAGCACTCGGGCAGTGGTAACCATTGCATTCAGACCTTGATACAGGAAGCGCAACTTGAAGAATACAAGCAATAAAAAAGCCAGCAAATGCTGGCTTTTTTATTGCTCTCTAAGGAGGGTTTACTTTCCTCCTGTTACGTGGTGAACAACGTTCTGATCCACCAGGATCCTTCCACAATGCTCGCAAACTATGATCTTCTTATTCGCTGCAATATCCATTTGCCGCTGCGGTGGGATACTGTTGAAACAGCCACCACAAGCCTCACGAGCAATGGCAACGACAGCAAGGCCGTTTCTAGATCCGTTACGCAATCTAGTATATGCTGTTAACAACTGCTCCTCTATTCCTTTCGAGGCTTTTGCAGACTTCTTCATGAGCGCTTGCTCATCTTTCTCAGTCTCGCCAACGATATCATTCAGCTCTTTCTGCTTGACGTCAAGATCCTTCTTGCGGTCGTCTAGCCGATCTTTACAGTCCTTGACAACTTCAGCTTTCGCCTCTAACTGGGCCTTGAATTCTATGATGCGCTTTTCGGCAAGCTGCATTTCCAAATTCTGGAACTCTATCTCTTTACTCAAGGAATCAAATTCACGGTTGTTCCGCACTTTTCCTTGTTGCCCTTCATACTTCTTCACCTGCGCCTGAGAATCTTTGATCAAATTCTCCTTATCAGAGATCTGCGTATTCAAGTCATTCTCTTCCTCCTTCAGCTTATCCATACGCGTACGCAAGCCAGCAACCTCGTCTTCTAGATCCTGAACCTCCATCGGTAGTTCACCCCGCACGGTCCTCAATCGATCTATTTCAGAGTCAATAGTTTGCAACTTGTACAAATCAACCAAGCGCATTGCAACGACGGAATTGGTGTCGATAGGCACAATAATAGGCTCGACAACCTCTTCCTTCTTTTTCCTACGCGTAGTAGTACTTCGCTTACTAGTCGCGGTTTTCTTTGTTGCGGTCTTCTTGGCTGCGGTCTTCTTCGCAGCGGTCTTCTTCGTAGTGGTCTTCGTACCCGCCATGTTTAAGCGTAATGAATTGGATTAGAGACTGTCTCCGTCAAATGGATCGCGAATTTAGGGAATTTTTCGGCCACGAGGTCTCTTAAAAGTGCCATTGTAGCCCGTTCTGTTTCGTAGTGCCCTGCATCGATCATCAATAAACGCCCATCTGGCTCTTGAAATTGATGATATTTAAGGTCCGCGGTCACAAATGCATCGGCACCCAGCCGAATCGCATCATTCAACAGAAAACTCCCTGACCCACCGCATATTGCGACTTTTTGAATAGTGCCACCTCGCTTGCCAGAATGGCGCACAAAAGGCACATCCAACTTCTCTTTGACCAGGGCAATGAAATGATCTTCGGCAATAGGAGTTGGAAACGAACCTATCACCCCACTACCAAGTCCCAGGTGTTCATTCTCCAGTTCTATCAGCTCATATGCCACCTCTTGATACGTGTGCGCTTTGAACATCGCCGTTAACACGTGTTTTTTCCTCCATTTGAACAAGACTACCTCCAACTTCAACTCCTCTCCTTCCTCAAATTTGCCAATTTCTCCCACTGTTGGCTCGCTGTCTGATCCGGGCGTAAAAGTGCCTGTACCAGTGACTGCAAAGCTGCATTCGCTGTACTTGCCAATAACACCTGCTCCTGCTGCAAACAGCGCTTCGCGCACTTCCGAAAAATTCGAAGTTGGAACATGAACGCTCAATTTTAACAGTTGATCCGACA
>CAZPEQ010000137.1:0-6773 GCA_964585605.1 uncultured Weeksellaceae bacterium
CTGCAGCACGAACCGCTTTGCGCCCTGGATCTATGCGCCGCGCCGGGGGGTAAATCCACACACCTACGAGCCTTGTTACACCCTGACTCGTTATTGATCTGCAATGAGGTTAGTGCCATGCGAAGGAACGTCTTGGAAGAGAATATGTTGAAGTGGGGGCACAGGAATATTGCTATTACCCAAGCTAGATCGGCCTCCTTCCTGAAGTTGGATTTTGGTTTTGATCTCATCTTGATCGATGCGCCTTGCTCGGGAGCAGGTATGATGCGTAAGGATCCTTTTGCGATCGAGCAGTGGAGTGCTTCCTTGGTAGCTGATTGCGTTACCGATCAGCGCCAATTATTAGCAGATGCATGGGAACTGCTGAATCCGGGAGGGGTTATCATTTATTCTACATGCACTTTTACCGCTGAAGAGAATGAAAAACAACTGCGCGCGTTTCTAGAGGAAAGGCCAGGTGAATTATTTACGCTTGAGAACCATCTGATAAATGGTGTTATTAGCCTGGACCAAGGATGCTACATGCTGCCTCACTTAGTGAGGGGGGAGGGTATTTTTATGAGCGCGATCAGAAAACCAGGTGTTCGAGTAGCAGCGTCAAATCCGCAAGTGCTTAGTTCGATCGATCCGCCTCTATACTGCGCGCAAAAGGATCAATACTTTTATCAGGATGGCGAGTCTATTTGGGCGATTGGGGAGCGTTGGAGCAGGCACGCCAAAGAGCTGCTCTCAGAATTGAAATATGCGGCTGTGGGAGTGCCTGTTGCTGAAAAGAAAGGAAAAGAATGGTTCCCTCATGCGGGGTTGGCTTTGAGTGAATTGTTGGATCGGGAGAATTTGGAAGAGATTGTGTTATCAGAAGAGGAAGCGTTGAAATTGCTTTCAGGGGAAGTGTTGCGCAGAGATGTGCAATCAGGTCATGCACTGGCGTCGTTTGCGGGATTAGGATTGATGTGGTTGAAAGGAGCTGGTAATAGGTGGAACCAGCGTTGGCCAAAAAAATGGCGAATACGGAAATACGCTCAATGAGTGGTATAACTTGTGCGTTGAGGTTATAGATGCAGGGAAACGCCTTCGATAGATTTTTAGATTGGTTTGACAAGTACAAGTATGCTCTTATTGGTACACTTATGCTGCACTTATTGGTTATTGGGGGCCTAAGCGTTTGGCAGGTGAGGCAGGTGCCGAAGGAGGAGGATAAAAGGCAATTACTGGTCGATGTGATTGATGAAGAAACGATGCAAGAGCTTCTTGCAGAGCAGCAACTTCAACAACTTCAAGAATTAACAGGTCGGGTCAGGAACTTCACGAACGATGCATCTGGTGAACTTACGGAAGAGGTGCGTCCTGCTAGTTTTAGACGTATGAGCTCGCGCGCAACAGAGGAGCTTGTTGAAGAAGAACTGCGCCAGTTAGAAGCAGGGGAATTTCAGCGTTTAGCCGAGGAACGAACGGAGCGTGGTGAAGATGTTGACATGCCGGAGTTGGACAAGTCTAAGTGGAATCCTGCCAATTATATGGCTGCCTCTAAGCCTGTGCGTATCACAGGGCGCACAACCACAACATTTTATTTGGAGGGCCGGGGAGCTAGTATTCCAACACCAGCTTATTTATGTGAAGGATCGGGTATAGTTAAGGTGAATATTCAAGTGGATCGATCGGGAAGGGTTAAAGGTGTCGCCGTTGATGCGAACTCTACTGGGGATCAGTGTATGATCGATGCCGCCCTGGAGTTCGTCGGCAGATCCTCTTTTGAGCCGAAGAGTGCAGCGCCTAATAGCCAGTCTGGCTGGGTGCAATTCGCCTTTGTAGCGCAGTAGCAGACAACTTGACATCATTTTTCACGCCTAACTGCCAAAATGGCATTTATGTTTGTTTGACTACGGATTGGTCTGAGAATTGACTACTGATGGAAGTTCAACGCATAAACACACATAAGAAAATGACACCAGTAAAATTCAGATCTAAAAGACACCGAAGTCCATTTGATAGCTTGTTCAACGACTTGTTCAGTGCCGATATCAGTCAGGCACTAGGAGCTAACGATGGCAACCACTACACGGCGAAAGTGAACATCACGGAACGAGAAAAGGATTTTCAGATCGAGCTCCTTGTTCCTGGATACAGCAAGAAGGAGATCGATATATCCGTAGAGGAGCATACGCTCTTGGTAAAAGCCCAAAAGAAAAATGCGCAAGCTTCTGAAAATGAGCGATTAACGCGAAGAGAGTTCACCTTGGGCAAATTCGAACGGCGCTTTACGTTGCCTGAGGAGGTTGCCCCAGATAAGATCAAGGCGGGCTTCGAAAATGGGATATTGGCCATAACGATTCCACGTACCGAAAAGGCTGAACCCTTCATTCGGAAGATCAGTATCGGCTGATCGATGGCATGGAAACAAGAGAAAAGGGGGCGGGAGCCCCCTTTTCTCTTGTTAAACAGTTGTATATTGAGGACATCTACCTAATCCGCCATGAATTACATACTCCTTCCGTTCCTTCTTTGTTCCGCCGTGCTGTTCGGTCAAGACACCGTAAAGGTGGAAGTTGAAGAAAGTGGTTCCAAACAGATTCGAGCGGTACGTTCAGCAGATTTTCATTCGTCTGAGTCCGTGTTAAAAGTCAAGGGCGATTTTGACACCCAATTTGCTCATCCCGACTGTTCCGAGCCTGAAGGCGATGAACAAGAAGGGTGTACGACAAAGGCGTTGATCGAGGCAATAAAGAACAATTTGAACTACAATCCAGAAGAAGGGAATAAGCCTGTTGAAAAGGATAAAGCCGTTGATATCAGCTTTTCCATTAACCAATACGGCAATGTGAAGAGTATTCGTGTCGATTACACAGGAGATCCGCGTATCTCACAATCTATCATTCAGGCGCTTTATGCGGTTCCCCGCATGATTCCAGCTCATAAAGATGGCAAAGCCGTGCCAAGCAGTTGTGAGCTGTCACTACCATATGAAACCCTGTTCGGGTCGTAATATTAGCTGAAGGATTTTCTGGGATTCGCATATTACGCTCGTATTTCCGCAACGACATAACCGCGTGAAACCTATCTTGCCTACCTCTTAAATTCCACCCACCTATGAACTTAACTACGTTGAAAGCACCTTTGGTCGTTCTACTGGCAATCTTTCTGGTGAACTCTTCTTACGCCGAACAACGGCCGATCCTGTTCAAACAGGGCACTGTTCTGATGACACCTGGTATTGATCACTTCATAAATGAAGAGGTTCCGTACAGCAGAACGCATCGGGGAAATTTTTATCGCATTGTGCAATTTGATCATGTACTGTTAAGTAGAGAGAAGGAGGAGCTTAAAACACAAGGATTTGAAGTGTTAGAGTATATCCCGCACCACGCTTATGTGACTGCCATTGCTGTTAGCGCAGATCGTGAAGTACTGAATTCGTATGGTGTCGTGGGTGTCCGTGAAATAGGTGCCGGGATCAAGATCCATGAGCAATTGTTTCGAGATAAAGATCAAATACCAGCGCACGTAGTTGATGGCGGTAGGCTAAAAGTCATCATCCAATTGCAGAAACAGGTTGATGCTGCTGATGTTGTCGGTGATCTGGAAAGCCGAGGAGTGCGCATCAATTCTTTAGGACCGTCACCTCGGATCATACGCGCTTCTGTTGCGGCGGATCAGGTGCAGTACCTAACACCTGTTACCTATATCAGTTATGTTGAGCCGATTGCAGAACCGGGTGTTCCAGAGGCGCTTGATGGAAAGAGTTTGCACCGATCTACCAAGATCAACACAGAGTATAACGGAGGTGTTGATTACGATGGTACAGGAGTTAGCTTCGTGATCAATGATGATGGGTTCGTAGGGCCTCATATCGATTTTACGGGGCGTACTGATCAGACCGATGTAGCAGGAGACTTTGCGGGTGATCATGGAGATATGACCACTGGTATTGCAGGTGGAGCTGGTAACCTTGACCCTACCGTTCCTGGTATGGCTCCGGGGGCATTTATCTGGGTACGTCAATACAATGCATCATTACCTGATGTGTTGAATTTGCATCAGAATGAAGGTGTAATGGCTTTCTCTTCTTCGTATTCGAATGGGTGTAATGCGGGTTATACATCTACCACTCAGCAAGTTGATGATCAAACATTTGATAACCCCGGTATACTTCAGTCATTCAGTGCGGGTAATTCCAATAATAATGATTGTGGTTACGGTGCAGGTAACCAATGGGGCAATATCACTGGTGGTCATAAGATTGCGAAGAATGCCATTGCGGCGGCTAATCTGCGTTTTAACGAGGTATTGGAGACGTCAAGTTCACGGGGGCCGGCCAGCGATGGTCGTATCAAGCCGGACATTGCGGCTCATGGCACAAATCAGTTAAGTACTGATCCCAACAATACATACGCACCTGGCGGAGGAACCTCTGCTGCTTGCCCGGGTATTACAGGCGTGTTCGCGCAGTTGGTAGAAGCCTTTAGAGATAAGAATGGCGGAGTCGATCCGGAAAGTGGTTTGATCAAAGCGTGTATGTTGAATACCGCTCATGATCTGGGTAATGTAGGGCCTGATTTCAAATTTGGTTGGGGCCGTGTTAACGCTGCTGGTGCTTATAACATCATAGATCAGGTTCAGTACGTGGATGGTATGATCGAGCAAGGGGTTACGGCAACGGAAAGTATCACTGTTCCTGCTGGAACAGAAGAAGTTCGGGTCATGCTGTATTGGATGGATCCAGCGGCTTCAACGCTTTCGTTCAAAGCACTTGTGAATGACATTGATATGAGTGTTGTTGATCCGGGAGGTGCTACTTACCAACCATGGATCCTAGACCCAACGGCTAACGCAGCGAGTCTTGACGCTCCTGCAACGAACGGCGTAGATACCTTGAATAACGTAGAGCAGATTCTTATTAAGGATCCGGTTGCAGGTACCTATGACGTTACTCTAACGGGCACAGAAATTCCTATGGGACCTCAGAAGTATTATGTCGTTTGGGAGTTCTTTGGAGGTGTAGACCTTTCCTATCCTATTGGGGGAGAAGGATTGAACCCATTGGAGAACGTACGCATACTCTGGGAGGCTGTTGCAGATACTGGATCTTTCCAACTGGATTACACAATCGATGGTGGAGGATCTTGGAATCCGATTGCTACGGTACCAGGAGATCAACGCTTCTATGAAAATTGGAGTGTGCCTAGTGTAATATCTGGGGATGTTCGCGTGCGGATCACACGTGGCGCCGACACGGATATGAGCGATGCAGATCTCAGTATAATGCAAGTAGCTGAAAATCTTGATCTGGTGCGTATGTGTCCGACCGAGGTCAGGTTAGCATGGGATTCCGTACCAGGGGCAACGTCCTACACGGTTCACAAGCTAGGTGCTATGTACATGGATTCGATTGCAACGGCGAGCACGCATGTTATTGACCTTCCCGTGGTTGATGTGTTTGAAGAGTTTTGGTGGTCAGTAACCGCGCACGGACCGAATGGTGCCCGTAATAGGCGAGCTGTTGCTGTGTTCTATGATGGTTCTGGATTGTTGAACTGCAGTGTGAACGACGAGCTCAGTGCTACGGAGTTACTGAATCCGACGGGAACGTTCCTGTCCTGTTTCGGTGTAGATTCTATCGTCTCTGTGCGTATCGATAATAATGGTTTGGTAGATCAAGGGAATTTTTCTGTGGGATATGCAGTGAATGGAGGCACACCGGTCATTGAAACTTTCTCAGGAACCATTAGTGCTGGCACAAGTGGGGTTTACAACTTCTCACAGCCGCTAATATTGAACGGATCTTTGAGCTACGATGTCGTGGCTTGGAGCAGCTTGGTTGGTGATGCGTTACCAGGTAATGATACCACAAGTGGCGAATTCACGTTGGTCACTGCAATGAATACACCGGACTACAATGAAGACTTTGAGTCGTTCAATAGCTGTTCTACCGTTGATAATTGCGAGGCGACTACCTGTGAATTAGGTAGCACATGGTTCAATGCTACTAGTGGTGTTGATGATGATATTGATTGGCGCGTTGATGCTGGGGGGACGTTCTCGCAGAACACCGGCCCGAACGTTGACCATAATCCAGGTTCTAACTTAGGTAATTACATCTACTTGGAAGCTTCTAATGGCTGTAATGGTAATGCAGCTCACTTGATCAGCCCATGTGTTGACCTTGCGGGCATGGTGAATCCAGAATTGGAGATCTGGTACCACATGTTCGGTGGTGATATGGGAGATCTACACGTGGACTTATTTGATGGAACGACTTGGATCAATGACATAGAAGCTCCGATCCAGGGTAATCAGGGCAACGTGTGGAGAGCCTGGAATGTGGACTTGACGGCTTATGCGAACACCGTTGTTGCGTTGAGGATCCGTGGGGTAACGGGAACTGGCTTCACAAGTGATCTTGCTCTTGACGATATAAGCGTTCGAGAAGCTGGCCCGAACAGCATTTCTGAGAATACCTTGGAACAGGAGATTGCCTTATTCCCGAATCCGAATAATGGACAAATGACCTTGTCCCTATCAGCACGCCTAGAAGGTGATGTTACAGTTGCGGTTTACGATGTTTCTGGAGCGTTGGTCTTTGATCGGTCGTTACGCTCTCCTCAAGGGAATATCGATCTTTTGATGTCTGAGCTCAGTGCTGGCATTTATACCTTGCGTCTACAGGCACCAGCGGGTGGTCAAACCAAACGATTCGTGATTCAGAAGTAAGGACTTAACGTACTTATAGGAAACGAAAAAGCCCTGATCCTAGATCAGGGCTTTTTTCATTTAAG
>CAZPEQ010000138.1:0-6767 GCA_964585605.1 uncultured Weeksellaceae bacterium
AACTTGTTTATATGATCACCTTAAGTCAGTATAACGCGCTTGTCTGTCATGTTATGCGCACCTAGGGTCGGAACTTCGTTAAAGAGGCCCTCATCCATCAGCCCCTTGGTCAGTTCATCTAAGGGGTTCACACAAACTTTGTCATTGCGAATATGCGTATATATCATCGTGGTCAATACTTCGGTGACCTTAAGAATTCTTGAATATAGCGCATAGCAAGGCGCATTTCCAAACAGTGGAGTGGCACAACACGTGTACATATCACATAATGGCCTTTTTCGACGCAATTGTAATATGGATATATCCGCCTTATGATTCATCTACGCTCTGGCCTAAAGATACTCTGGTTTTATAGTAGCCTTAAAATCACGCAACCAGTAACAAACGTCCACGGCCGCAGGCCTATGGGCAAGTGGCATCACCCGTTCCAAGCAAGGCGAGCAAGCGCTCATTCGGCACCAAGCCCTGTTCATCAGCACTGTATTCTGGCTTGATGCGATCCACGAAGTACATCATTAATTCTCCTTTCCCCTTCACCTGAAGTGGGCCACGCACAGTAGCGTCGATGTAGTCCATGACCTGCGAATAGGTGGCGCCCGAAATGTTCAGCCGGCCAGGTTCACTGGCATGTTCCATTCTACTCGCTGTATTCACCGTATCGCCCCATATATCGTAAGCGAACTTCTTTCCGCCAACCACACCTGCAACGAGCGGCCCGGTGTGCACCCCAACGCGTACAAGCCATTCCTGCCTTCCATGTTTCACATGGTCTGCATTGATCTCGTTCATGACACAGATCATTTCTAAGCCCATTAGTACCGCATTCAAGGCATGGTGATCGTGTTTTTCAGGCAAACCACTGGCACACATATATGCATCACCAATGGTTTTGATCTTTTCAATGTTATAGTGGTCATTCACCTCATCGAAAGCACGAAATATCCTATCCAATTCCTCTACCAATTCATCTCCACCCAACAAAGCACTGAAGACGGTGAACCCCTTGAAATCGGAGAACAGTACACTGCACTCTTCATATTCACGCGCTTTTGCCTTACCCCGATCACCCAATTCTTTTGCAATAGAACCCGGCAGAATGTTGAGCAGAAGGTCTTCGCTGCGTTGCTTAGACTTGGCCAATGCTTTTGTTCGATCATTCACCATGGACTCCAAGCGCAGCCGTTCCATTTTAAAACGGCGCTCGCGCAATTTGACCACGCTGTAGATGAGCAGCCCGATCAATACTGCAAGTCCGGCTAACACGTATTTATTCTGCCACAACGGCGCCTTCACCGTGAAGTGAAATTCTTCCGGATACTCATTCCAGATGCCACTGGCGTTGCGAGAGATCACCTTGAAGACATAGGAGCCCGGCGGGATCTTCGGGTAGGTTACGCGGTCCGTTGCCGTAATCGGTGACCAGTCTTCTTCGAAACCTTCTAACACATATTGATATCGGACTCGCTCAGGATAGGCCAACGATATGCCTGCAAATTCAAATGTGAGGTGATTTTTATTGTGGGGTAAAACCAGGTCCTCAGGAAGGTTATGTAGTGGATCCAAACCACTTGCCCATTCAGTCCAATCTACTTGTTCATAATTCAGGAGGACGTCTATGATATGTGTATTGGGCTCGCTATCATCATAAAGAGTCTTTTCCGCATCGTATTTGGTAGCTCCCATAGTGGTACCGAACCAAAGCGTTCCATCTTCGTCGAGCATGCCTGCATTTCGGAACACCTCCATACCAATAAAACCATCAGCCGTCGTGTAATTGTCCACGTTCAGCACAAAGTCTTGCATCATGTCCAACTCGATCATGTCGATACCCCGCTTCGTGCCTACCCAGACATTCTCATTACTATCAAGCAAAACCAGTTCGATCTGATCAGCGCTTAGCCCATCGGCACTTGTAAAGACCTCAGCCGTATCTTGCTTGATCCTTACCAACCCTTGTTCAGCCGTCCCTACCCAGATCTCCCCATTCGCACTTACTTCTATTGAGGTGAACAATGCATTGGGTATACCATTTCGTTGTATACGTTTCAGCTCATGGCTGTTCAGATCGATCGCGTAGACACCTGTATTCGTTGAAGCGAACAACTGTCCGTTAGCTGTATCCATGTCGCTCACATACCCCATTTGATGGGGTATGGTTTCAAGCAAATTCAAAGTCCCTTGCTTGTATTCCAACAGCTGCCAGCCTGCAGGGTCCGCTATCCACAGACGCCCTTCTAAACCAGCCATGATGCTGGTACAGCGCGAGGTAAAGTTCTCGAAACGCTTCACTTGACCATTTTGCACAAGCACGGGCCCCATATCCGTCGCCGCAAAAACACCTTTATCAGGGTGTGCACATAGCCCATGGACCAGATCGCTCGGCATACCGTTCTCCACACTGAATCGCCTACGCATTCGGTCTGTTACTTGCGTGATACCACCCCCATAGGTCGCGATCCAAAGACTTCCTTCAGTATCACGCACGGTACCGCTCACAATATTCTCCCCTAACCCGCTTCTACTGGAAAAATGGGTAAAGGCTTCACTGGTGAATTTGCATACACCCCCGTACGCGGTCCCGAACCAAACCGCCCCGGATCGATCCTGGTATATCGTTCTGATATCACTATCGCTCAATCCACTTACCTCATCAAAAAGAATGACCTGCCCATCTGGTTCAATCTTGAATGCCCCCGTTGAAGTACCTACCCATAAACGTTGATGTCCATCAAAAAAAATGCACTGCGGTTTGATCCCGTTCAGTACGTTCATCGAAGAAGTTACCCAACCCGTGTTCGTCTCTTGAATGAAGACGACTCCTTGCGTTGTTGCAGCATAAAAACCTGCATTCCCTTGAACAAGCGCAATGACATTTTGCGAAGGCAAGTCTACCGGAACCATTTCCCACTGGCCATCCTTCTTAACAAATACCCCATTACGCGTTGCCGCATACAGGTCAATGGAAAACACCAAGGAATTCACATGCTTAAAGCGCACTTCTGTATTGACTTCCTGTACTTCACCATGAAGCATTCTGTACACACCAGCACCGGCAGTACCCACCCACAAGACCTCTTGATCATCTTTTGCAAAGCAATTAATAGGGGCTTTGAACTCAAATGAAATGGGATTCACGTTCCCATGCTCAAAACCATCAACCCAATTGCCTGAACCTATCCATACTGGAGCCTCATGACCACTAGTATCTGCAAAGGAACAACGCACATCATTTTCGCTCAAGCCACTGTTGCGATCCAGCACGTTGAAATGGTGGCCGTCAAACCGGGCGATTCCGCCGTTCTTCGTGCCGATCAATAAGAAGCCATCTTGATCTTCTTGTATGGTGGTAACATGTGCGCGAGGAAGCCCATCTTCAAGCATGAAACAATCAAAGCTATACTCCTGCCCTAGTAGGGCAACTGACATGATTAGGCAAATTCCAATTAACACCGCGTTCCGCATGGCTCGTAGCGTGCAAGATAGGTAGGTACAAGGTGTTGTTAACGATCTCTTGTAAATGCTCTTCTTTTTGACTACATTGAAAATCGTCAACTAACTCTAAAACCACTCATCAGCATGAATTTGACCTTCAATGAGCTTCGCCGGATCAAAGACCGTTTACCAGATGGAACGATGCAACAGATCGCATCGGAAATGGACGTTTCGGTAGAGACGATCCGTAACTACTTCGGCGGCGCGAATTACAGTAGGGGAGAAAGTGCGGGCGTACATATTGAGTATGGCCCGGACGGAGGAGTTGTTGCACTTGACGACACAAAGATCATGGATCGTGCTATCCAAATTCTTAGTCTTGCGGAAGTGTGAACCAATACATGTATGAACCAGAAAAGAGAGGGGCCAAAGGGGCCTCTCTCGCTTTATAATAAATCTATGTAACGTGCTAAATATTATGTTACTAAACACCCCAACTTCATTAAAGGAAATGACCCATATCGCCAACGCCGATTACTTTTGGTCTAGGATCAATCGCCGATGGGTATCAATACCATGAAGAAAACCGCCAACCGCGTGCTCCTCGTACTTGCCGTTCTGTTCTTAATTGGAGCGTGCGGGTTGTATCTCTTGAAAAAGACAACAAAAAAACACAGTCCGGAACAAGAGATCTCCTTCACACAGGACGGACTACAAATTGACATTTTCTATTGCAGTCCTTCAGCTAAAGGCAGAATGATCTTTGGCGGCTTAGTTCCCTTTGGTGAGGTATGGCGTACGGGTGCCAATGAACCAACAACGATCACCACGAATCGCGATCTCTTGTTCGGTGATCAGGTCTTAGCTGCCGGAAAACATACCATTTTCACCATCCCTAAGAAAGAAGCGTGGCAGGTCATCTTCAATAAAGGGGAATACAACTGGGGGCTGAATTGGGATGACTCATCGCCCAGAGACCCTAGTTTAACAGAAACCCTAATTCACGTTCCCGTTCAGTACGCTGCGGATGTGCAAGAATCCTTCACCATCAACATTTCAGGTCATGGCCCCTATGTTTTAGATTTCGCGTGGGACAAGACGCGGGTACAAATTCCGTTCAAAGCACTTAAATAGCCAATTCAACTTATTGAATGTCAGTAAATTAACAGCGCCTCCTGCGTATGGTCTGAAGTAGATCGTACCGCATATTCATCTTGCTGATATCAAACCCACCGTAATCCTACTCCAAGCTATCTTCGCGACATGGAATTCACTGCAGGGCAAATAGCTGATCTTTTCCAAGGAACGGTTGTAGGAGACGCAGGTATGCGTGTAGCTGAATTCGCCAAGATCGAAGACGGGCAGATCGGTGATCTTTCATTCTTTGAGAATCCCAAATACATCGACCACTTGCACGCAACCCGATCGAGTGTCGTATTGGTGAAGGCCGATTTCAGTTCAGAAAAGAAACTACCCGAAGGGTTAACCTTGGTTAAGGTGGAAAATCCGCGCATGTGTTTTGCGGTCCTAATGAACCAACATTTAGCCGCACGACCTAAGCCGCAGGGAGTATCTCCACTTGCTTACGTACATGAAAGTGCGTCAATTGGTGAAGACGTATACATTGCTCCCGGTGCGCACATTGGAAAGGACGTGGTTATTGGAGATGGCGTGCTCATTCATGCCAATGTAGCCGTTGGGGAAAGCACACATATTGGCGCTCGAACAGAGGTCAAAGCGAATTGTAGCATCTACCACCAATGTGTGATCGGAGCTGACTGCATTTTCCATTCAGGTGTTGTGATCGGGGCAGATGGTTTTGGGTTCGTGCCTAACAGTGAGAACAATTACTTTAAAATCCCCCATGTAGGGAATGTGATCATCGAAGACCACGTGGAGATCGGAGCTAATTCCTGCGTTGACCGCGCCTCGCTGGGTAGCACCGTCATCCGGCAAGGAGTAAAGCTGGACAACCTCATACAGGTAGGCCACAACTGCGAGATCGGTGAGTTCACCGTTGTTGCCGCGCAAACAGGATTTGGTGGCACAACTAACATCGGCAAGCGAACCATGATCGGCGGGCAAGTGGGGTTTGCAGGCCATTTGAAGATCGCAGACGATGTAAAAATCGCAGCGCAATCCGGTATTGGCCAATCCATAGATGAACCCGGCGCCGTAGTGCAAGGGTCTCCTGCTTTTAGCATTCGAGACTACAAACGGTCTTATGTCCTGTTCAGGGCATTACCGCGACTGAAGAACCAGCTAGATGGGTTATTGAATTCAGAGAAAGAGAAAAATACATGAGTGACAAGCAACATACCTTAAAGGAGGCCATCGGCTTCACTGGTGTTGGCCTTCATACAGGAGTGCCTGTGGAAATGAACATCTTGCCTGCACCTGAGAACCACGGGTACAAATTCCAACGCGTGGATCTTGATGGCCAACCGATCATTCCTGCCGACTGCGACTTGGTGACCACTACCGATAGAGGAACTACCCTGGAAGTAGATGGCGCCAAAGTGTGCACAACAGAGCACGTTCTTGCTGCGCTGTATGGTATGAATGTAGACAATGCCCTTATCCAGTTGAATGCCCCGGAGATCCCGATCATGGATGGAAGTTCTAAAGCATTCGTTGACGGTATCGAGCAGGCCGGGTTACAAGAGCAACAGGCTGAGCGCGATTACTTCACCATTACGGAAACACACGCATTCGAAACGAAAGAAGGCGAAGTGGAAATGCTTGCTGTTCCTGCGCCAGGAGGCGAATTCCGGTTGACGGTGATGGTAGATTACAATTCTCCGGTTCTGGGAACGCAGCATGCATCCATGTACCGGATCGAACAGTTCAAGGAAGAGATAGCGCCGTGTAGAACATTCGTTTTCCTAAAAGAACTGGAGGCCTTAGCCAAGGCCGGTCTGATCAAAGGGGGGCAATTGGAAAACGCCATCGTGCTTTGCGAAAGGGATAATGTTTCACCAGAAGAACTGCAAGAATTAGCTAATAACATCGGCAGGCCTGACGTAAAAGTTGAGGTGCAAGCACGCGGTGTTTTGAACAATACCGAATTGAAGTTCTTGAACGAACCAGCGCGACATAAACTACTGGATATTGTCGGAGACCTTGCTTTGGTGGGCAAACCAATACGTGGCCATATCCTAGCTGCACGGCCAGGGCATTATGGCAATGTGCAATTCGCCAAACGCATTAAGGAAGAGATCAAGAAGAAGCAACGTGCCGGGTCATTCTTCTATGACCTGAACAAGGAGCCGGAATACGATATCAACGCGGTTGCCAATCTACTCCCCCATCGCTACCCTTTCTTATTAGTAGAC